>DASUPX010000458.1:0-4154 GCA_036280905.1 Rubrobacter sp.
ACGGAGAGGGCCACCCCGAAATGGTCGAAGCCCATGTCCTCGCGGTAGCTGATGGCCCTTGGGGTGAAGAGGCTCGCGAAGCACTTCCTGACCGACTCGAGGAGCTGCGCCTCCCCGTGAACGTTCAGGTAGCTCTCCTGCTGTCCCGCGAAGCTCGCGGTGGGCAGATCCTCCGCGGTCGCCGAAGAACGAACGGCCACGTCGGCGTGGTCAACCCCGTAGCGGGATGAGAGCTCCTCATAGCCGCGGAGTACCTCGTCTTTCACCTCGGACGGTATCTCGGCGCCAAGCACGAGGTCCCGGATGAGGCGGCTCTTGCGTCCCAGGTCCTCGACGTCGCCGGGCTCGAGGCCGTCCAGTGCATCACGAACGGGAAGGACCAGCCCGTTCGACTCAAGAAAGTGCCGGTAGGCGTCGGCCGTCAGGGCGAACCCCTCGGGTACCCTGATGCCGAGCGTCCCGAGCTCCCGGGTCATCTCCCCCAGCGAGGCGTTCTTGCCCCCCACGAGCGGGACGTCTTCGATCCCGACCTCCGAAAAATGCCTGACCCAGCGCGTCCCGAGCACCATCTCGCTCTCCCTCATGCCTGGCCTACCTCTGACCGGACCGCCGCCCCGGAGTGATCGACTCCCGATGCCACGTGCCAGCGGGGGTGATCCAGGGCTCCGGTCCGTCCCCACCCGTCGTCCCAACCGCGATAAACAGAGATCTCCACGCTTTACCGTTTCCTTCCGGGCTCCCTTTTTGCGACCGGGCGGGCGTCCTGGGGAGGGGGGTCGGGACATCCGCCCTGTCGCACGCTTAGTCTCGCGCTTGCCAGCGAAGGGGGCATGACCAATCATGACCATTCCGCTGACGCAACTTGCCTAGAGTGACTGCATCACCGGCTCCGCGGGAGGGCCGCATGGCGGCCCTCGGGGGCGTCCCCTCTAGCCTGCGTCTCTCCTCCTTCGGGCCCAACGCCAGAGTTCGTCGGTTCCCCACACCACGAACGGGAAGGTGGCTAGCAGGGCCAGCTCGCGAGCGCCCAGTGGGTCGGTTCCGAAGGTTGCCTGTAGCGGCGGCAGGTAGACGATAGCCGCGCCGAAGACCAGCTCGAACAGGATGCCCCACAGGAGTAGCCTGTTGGAGAAGACCCCGATTTCGCGCAAGGAGGCGTGGTTCGTGCGGGCCGCGAAGGCCGTCCCGACCTGGCAGGCCGTTATCCCGGCGAAGGTCATGGCGGTCGCCGTGAGGTAGGCCCCGTGAAGCGCGCTACCCGGACCCGTCGGCTCCCCCGGCGACCAGCCTGCCTGGTGCAGCACGTAGAAGAACCCGCCGGTGACGAGCGCGGCCTCCACCAGCCCCAGCCTGCCCCACGCCCGCGCTAGCATCGGCCCGTCTATGATGCCTTTACCGCGCGGGCGCGGACGCCGGCTCATAACGCCGGGCTCGGCGGGCTCCCGCCCCAGGGCGAGGGCGGGCAACGTCTCCGTCCCCAGGTCTATGGCCAGGATCTGCATCACGGTCAGGGGCAACGGCACTGCCCCGCCCGAGAGCGCGTAGATCAAGAACGGCACGACCTCTGGGGTGGCGTGCGCGAAGATGTAGGTCACGAACTTGCGGATGTTGTCGTAGACGACCCGTCCTTCCTCAACAGCCGCCACGATAGAGGCGAAGGAATCATCGGTTAGCACCATGGTTGCCGCCTCCCTGGCGACCTCGGTCCCCGAGTCTCCCATCGCCACGCCTATGTCCGCACGCCTCAGGGCCGGCGCGTCGTTCACCCCGTCGCCGGTCATGGCCACCGTGTGACCCTCCGCCCTCAAAGCGTCGACCACGTGGAGCTTTGTCTCGGGGTTGGAGCGCGCCACCACCAGCTCGGAGGTGTCGTGCAGCAGAGTGTCGAGCTCTTCCCGGGACATGGCGTCGACCTCGGGCCCCGTCACAACCCTGGCCTTCCCGGTGGTAATCCCTACCTTGCGGGCCACGGCCCCAGCGGTCAGGCCGTGATCCCCTGTAACGACGATTATCCTGATGCCGGCCCCCCGGCAACGGGCGACCGCCTCTGCCACATCGGGGCGGGGCGGGTCCTCGAGTGCCGCAAGCCCCAGGAAGGTCAGCCTGGATTCGGCGCGGTCACGATCGTCCTCGGGCTCGGGACCTGATACCTTCCGTTCGGCGAAGCCCAGGACCCGGAGGCCCTCGCCAGCGTAACCCTCGAAGGCCCGGCGCACGTCCTGGCGATTTTCTTCCGTAAGCTTCCTGTCGGCGCCGTCCGCAGCGCGCACGGTCGTGCAGCGCTCGATGAGCTCCAGCGGTGCACCCTTGACGTGGTACCAGAGGCTGCCGTCCGCTTCCTCGTCGACCGTCGTCATCCGCTTGACCCTGGCGTCGAAGTGGTAGAGCCGCCTGCGACGCTCCCGGCGCTCTTCCTGCGCACGCACCACGTCCTCGCCGAGACGTTCGGCGGCGACGAGCAGCGCGCTCTCGCTGGGATCGCCCGTTCTCTTCAGGGCCTCGCGAGTCCGCTGAAGGGTGGCGTTGGAGCAGCGCACCGCGGTACGCAGAAGAGCCGAGAAAGGCTCCCGGTCGATGACCGCCGGGTTCACCTGCCCGAGGACTCCGGGGGCCAATTCCGTGCCGTCCGCCCAGAATCGCGAGAGGACCATCCGGCCTTCGGTGAGGGTTCCCGTCTTGTCCGTGCAGATAACGTCGGTGGAGCCCAGGGTCTCCACGGCGGTCAGGCGCTTCAGGAGCGCCCTTCGCCGAGCCATGCGCCGCACGCCGACCGCGAGCGCGAGCGTGATGGTTGGCAAGAGACCCTCGGGAACGTTGGCGACGAGCAGCCCTATGGCGAAGAGCAGGGCGTCGGCGAGGGGTAGGTGTGCCACCAGGCTCCCCAGGGCCAGAAACAGCGCTCCTGCGCCGATGGCCACGAACGCTATGAGGCGGGCGGCCCGGTTCACCTGCGCCTGCAGGGGGCTAACCTCGATTCTTACGCGTTGGGTCAGGGCGGCAATGCGCCCGAGTTGGGTGGCCATGCCAGTCGCGTAGACGACGCCCTCGGCCTCTCCTCCGGTCACCATCGTGCCCCCGAAGACGAGGTCGTCGGACTCCAGGGGCGAGGCGGCCGGCCTTGTGCGAGCCGCCCCCCGCGCCACGGGCTGTGATTCGCCCGTGAGCGCGGACATGTCCACCTCAACGGAACCGTCGATCAGGCGCGCGTCCGCCGAGAGCCGGTCCCCCTCGGAGATCAGAACCAGGTCACCGGGCACGAGGCTGGTAGCCTCGACCTCCACCGTACGGCCTTCGCGCCGGACGTGGGCGCGGGGCGGCAGGTAGCGTCTGAGGGCCTCGGTAGCTTTCTCGGCCTGGATCTCCTGGAAAAAGGCGAACAGCGCGTTCAAGACGATAACCGCCACGATCGCCGCGGCTAGCGGAGGCGTGCCACCCACCAGGGCCAGCACCGCTGCCGCCCAGAGCAGCAGCGCCAGCGGGTGGGTGAACTGGCGGCCGAACTCCGCGAGGCGGCTCGTGCCCTTGCGGCGCTGGATCTCGTTGGGTCCGTGTTGCTCGAGGCGGCGGGACGCCTCCCGCTCGGAGAGCCCTTCCCGCCTGGTTCCCAGGTGGCCGAGCAGGAGGTCGAGCCGCTCCTCTGGATTAGGGCTCTTCGCCGGGGCTGCGGGCTTTTCGTCAACGCTTTCGTGCTTCCGGACCACGCGCTGTCAGCCCCCGGTGCTTCTACCTGCGGACGTCTGGTCGGAGATACCGGGAAACACAGCCATCACGATGGTCTTTCCGATAGAACCCGCGAAAATCTCTGCCTGCTAGGCCACGGACATACCCATCGCCCTCTGGGTAGATACAGGCCGCCGCGCCCACGCGAAACAGAACGTCGTCCCTGGTGACAGGCACACCCGCTCTCAAGGTGCTCCCACGTTGCCGCTCCGGTACTGGATCGTGTCGTCGGTCTTCTGGTAGGTCATTTCCACGGTGCGTTCCCGCTTCTCGCTCGGACTCCGCAACATCACGAGCCCAAGCCAGATGAACCACACGATCTGAACCAGCCCGAAAACGAGTCCTGCATCACCGATCCCGGGCAATGCCGAGAGGACGCCCGCCGCGCCCGTCGCCAGGCCTAGATAGGTCAGGCCCCTGGGAAGTCCTCTTGC
>DASUPX010000459.1:0-6469 GCA_036280905.1 Rubrobacter sp.
CCACATCCGGCTCGGTCATAGCGAAGCAAGACCTGATCTCCCCGTCTAGCAGGGGCCGCAGCCACCGCTCCTTCTGTTCCTCCGTACCGTAGCGGACGAGCACCTCCATGTTGCCCGTGTCGGGGGCGTTGCAGTTGAAGACCTCGGGTGCGATGGGGCTCCGGCCCATGACCTCGCAGAGCGGCGCGTACTCGAGGTTGGAGAGGCCGGCCCCGAGTTCCGAGTCAGGCAGGAACAGGTTCCAGAGCCCCCTGGATCTAGCCTCCTCCTTAAGCTCCTCCACGATCGGCGGCACCGACCACCTCGTGTCGGCGGCCCTTAATTGCTCGTGGAACGTAGCCTCGTTCGGATAGACGAGCTCGTCCATGAAAGCCTCGATGCGCACCCGAAAATCTCTGGTCTTCTCGGAAAACTCGAAGTCCACACCCGCTCCTTTTTAGCCCTTCAGCACCCACACATTTCAGCATGTCGGCCTCTGGATTGCTGACGGAGTATCCGGAAACAGAGTGAAAAGGCTTCAGGAAAAATACTTGATACCTGTTGCCTGATGCCTGCAGCCTTTCTCCACCCGGTTTCAATCTTCACGAAAGCCCCTATAGAATTAGCCGTTGTGATGGGGGCAAAAGCTCTGGATGAGGAGGAAGGTTTTGGATCTTGGTCTAGAAGGCAAGGTGGCGCTGGTAACGGCGGCGAGCAAGGGGCTGGGCAGGGCTATCGCAACGGAGCTCGCCCGCGAAGGCGCGAGCGTCGTGATCTCCAGCCGCGACGAGAAGACGCTCTCGAGAGTGGCAGACGAGATCCACAACGAGACGGGTGCGGAGGTGGATTTTCGCGTCGCCGACCTGACCAGCGTCCCTGATATAGAGGCACTCGTCTCCCATGCCAGGGACCGTTTCGGGGGCATAGACGTGCTCGTGAACAACACGGGCGGTCCCCCCGCCGGCACGTTCGAGGACCTGGACGACGGGGCCTGGCAGGGCGCGGTCGACCAGATCCTTATGAGCTTGATCCGGTGCGTGCGTGGGGTGTTGCCCACCATGCGTGAGCGCGGTGGGGGGCGCATCGTGAACGTGGCCTCGTCGTCCGTCAAGCAGCCCATAGAGGGCCTCACCCTCTCCAATACCTTCAGGACCGGCCTCGCCGGGCTTGCGAAGAACCTCTCCATCGAGCTCGCCCCCGACGGCATACTCATCAACACCCTCGGACCGGGCCGCATCTCCACGGCCCGCTCGCAGGGCATGGACACCTCCCAGGCCGATTCGAGGGGCGTGTCCGTCGAAGAGGTAAGGGCGGAGTTCGAGGCACGCATACCCCTGGGCCGCTACGGGACGCCCGAGGAGTTCGCGAGGGTGGCCACCTTCCTCGCCTCCCCGGCCAACAGCTACGTTACCGGGCAGGCCGTCCTGGTGGACGGGGGCATGGTCAGGGCCCTCTAGAAGACGTTCCTGGTGTGGACCTGAGGTCTCCGGGTAGTTATCTCTTGACGACAAGAGACAAGGGGAGGCTAGAGATGGACCAGGCGCGCTCGAATCCGTTTCGTGGGTTTGTGGACGTGATGAGCGAGATGAACCGGATCAGGGAGGTGGGAAGGGGCAACTACGAGCCCGCGAACGAGGACAGGGAGCGGACCCAGGCCAGCGCGTGGCTACCCACCGCCGATGTGTTCGCCAGAGACGAGGACCTGGTGATCCGTATGGAGCTCTCGGGCGTGGCCCGCGAGAACATCGAGATAACCCTGCACGACAATACGCTGACCGTCTCGGGCAGACGCGAGAGCGACCTCGACGAAGAGGTGAGCTTCTACGTTCACGAGCGCTTCTACGGTGCCTTCAGGCGCAGCATGACGCTGCCAGCAGGCGTCAAGGAAGGGGACGTCAACGCCTTCTCGGACAACGGCCTGCTGCAGATCACCGTCAGGGGAGGAGCCGCGGCAAGGGCGCACCGCATCGAGATCAGGGACAGGCCGGAATAGCACGCCCCGGCCTTCGCCGTGGCCCGCCGTTATTCTATGAAGCCTTCGTCTCTTAGCCAGTTAGTAGCCACGTTCTCGGGGGACTTGCCTTCCACGTCCACGGAGTAATTGAGCTTTCGCAGGGTTTCGGTATCCAGTTTTTGCGAGATGGGGACGAAGATCTTGCGCAGTTGGGGGTATTGCTTGTAAACGGGTTGCCTTATGGTAAGCGCCGGGTTGTAGACGGCGAAGAAGTCCTCGTCGTCTTTGAGGAGCTCGAGGTCCAGTTCGTCCAGGAAGCCGCTCGTGGTGAAGACCACACCGAAGTTGCAGATCTCTGCCTCGTCAGTGGCGTCGTAGACGGCGTCTACGGATGTCTCAACGAGGTTCTCTTCCGGTAGCTGGAAGCCGTAGGCCCGCTCGAGGCCGGGCAGCCCGTCGAAGCGGGTCCTGAAACCGTCGTCGTTGTTGAGGCAGAGCGTAGCCTGCCCGGGACGTTCTTCTACAAGCCGTTTGAAGTCCGAGATGGTCTCTACGCCGAGGTCCTCGCTGGTTTCCTGGCTCGCGGCTATGGCGTAGGTGTCGTTGCCCGGCGCCGGGTCGAGCCATCTGATGCCGTTCTCCTCCAGATCCTGGCGGGCCACCGCCTCGTACTGCTCCTCCGGCTCGGGTATGGTGTTGGTTTCGGAGAGGTGGACGAGCCAGCCCGTGGCCGTGTACTCCCAGTAGAGGTCGATCTCCCCGGATTCCAGCTCCCGGCGCACTTCCTCGTTGCCCCCGAGGCCCGTCCTGTCTATCACCGTGGCGTCGGCGGCCTCCAGGACCTGAATGGCGATGTTGCCCAGAACCTCCTGCTCGGTGAAGCTCTCCGAGCCGACGGCAAACTGGGCGTCCCTCTGTGTCCCGCTCAGCCTGAACTGGTCGCCGGCGATCTCTACCCCGTCCGAGCCTCCGCCTGACCCGCAACCCGCGACCAGGCCAGCGGAGAAGATGGTGAGAACGAGCAGGCCCAGAAGCGACCGACGCGCCCGACCAGGGATCACTGCCGCCCCTCGGTTCCCGGTTTTTCGATCCCGGGGTTCCTGTTGTAGCCGGGTGCTGGCTCCTCGGCAGCGAACGCCTGTCCTGGTGCAGGACCCTCATCAGACGGCGCCCCCGTGGCGCGAGGCGTGGACGGTACGTCCTCACGCCGGTCCTCGCCGCGGGTTTCGCTGCGCAAGTGCATGTAGAAGGCCGCGCACATGGCGACCATAATAAAAGCAAAGGGCAAGCCGAACAGGACGGAGGCCGACTGCAGCGCACCCAGGCCACCGGCCACGAGCAGTATCCCGGCGATAGCAGCCATCGCCACGCCCCAGGAGAGCTTGATCCAGCGCTTCGGCTCCTGGGGCCCACCAGTAGACATACTGCCGAGCACCACGGTCCCCGCGTCGGCGCCGGCGACGAAGAAGATCCAGAGTACGAGGAGCGTCAGGATCGACATGGGGAAGGCGAGCGGAAACTGGTTGAGGAAGACGAACATCCCCGAGGCCGGGTCGGCGGCGACCCTCGCGGCTATACCTTCACCCTGCGTCTGGGCCAGGTGAAGGGCCGACCCGCCAAACACAGCTACCCACACGAAGGTAACCACGCTCGGTCCGATAACAGCCCCGAGCACGAACTGCCGGATCGTACGACCCCTGGAAATTCGGGCAATAAACAGGCCCACATAAGGACACCAGGCGATCCACCAGGACCAGTAGAAGACCGTCCAGCTTCCGAGCCAGGAGTTGTTGGGAGAGAAGGAGTCGAGCCTCAGGCTCATGGGAATGATGCCGCCAAAGTAGTCGCCGACCCCCTGCGTCAGGGCGCCGAGCTGGACGGCCGTAGGGCCCATGACGAGAAAGAAGACGAGCAAGACGCCGGCCACATACATGCTGATCTGGCTGAGGTAGTTGATACCTTTTTCAATGGCCGTGGAGGCCGAGATCATGAACGCCACCGTGGTGACGCCGATGACGAGCAGTTGCACCGCGATCCCGGTCGGGGTGCCGAAGGTCTCGCCGAGTCCCGCGGTGAGCTGCAGTCCGGCAGTACCCAGAGCGACGGCGACGCCGAACAGGACCGCAAGGACCGCCATCACGTCTATGGTCTTCCCCCACGCGCCGTCTACCCTGTCTCCCAGCAATGGCCTGAAGACCGGGCTGATGAGACCGGGCTCGTTCCTTCGGAAGCTGAAGTACCCGACCGTAAGTCCTACGACCGCGTACATGGCCCACGGGTGCAGAGCCCAGTGAAAGTACGTGTACTGTATCCCCAACTGGGCCGCCTCCGGAGTTGACGCTTGCGCCATACCGAAGGGCGGGGCACCGTAGTGCGAGAGGGGCTCTGCCACGCCCCAGAAGATGAGGGATGGCCCCATCCCGGCCTGGAACATCATGGCGAACCACGCAAAAGTGCTGAACTCGGGTCTCTCGCCCTCCTTGCCCAGCCTGAACTTCCCGTAACGACTGAGGGCGAGGAGGAAGACGAAGACGAGGAAGAAATTTCCCGCCAGGAGGTAGAACCAGCCCAGGTTCGAGACCACCCAGTCGAAGACCGCCTGCGTTACCGTACCGAAGCTTGTCGGTGCGATCACACCCCACAGAATGAACGCCAGCGAAACCGCGGCCGACACCCAGAATACCGCCCCTACCTTGGACCTACCTTCTTCGACGCTCTGCTGCGCCATGCGATCTCCCTTCGTTTACCTCTTGCCTGTGTAGCAGCTGCAATGCTTGGTGACTGAAACGTATGCGCGTGGCCTTCATTTGATCGAGTTGCGACAGAACCTCGCGGCAGAGACGCTGTAAGCCGCGCCCGGACCGAGGGTCCACGCTCAGGCGAAGCGGCTCCGGAACGTTCGGGCGTATGCTACACCAGCCCGTTACCGGATACTACAAACCACATGATAAGCCGATTCGGGCTATGATGGGTGTCGGGAGGGCAGTCTCGTATCTATCCGAGGGGAAGGAGAACCCTGTGATCAAGAACTCCGTTGGCATCTGGGCTTTCGGGCCGGCCGTCACGCGTTTCGTTCCGCCAGGCTACCACCATGAGGTCGCGGATGAGCCCATGACGGACAAAACGGAGCGGGTCGCCGGCGGCCTCAACGACCTGCTCGACGGCCTGGAATACCATTTCCCCGGCGAGATAAACGAGGACAATGTAGACGAGGTCACCCGGATCCTCGCCTCCCACGAGATGGACCTGCCGGTAATCGCCGCCGGGCTCCACCCCGACCCGACCTACGCACTCGGCGCCTTCGTCAACCCCGATGAGGGCCTCAGACGCCAGGGGATAGACACCTTGAGGCGCGGCATCGACCTGTGCGCGCAGATCGGGGCGAACTTCATCATCTGGCCCGGGGCCGAAGGTTACAACTACACGTTCCAGCGCCCTTACGCCCAGACGTGGCGGCGTTTCGTAGAGGGGGTCGCCGAGCTCACGGACCACGCCAACGAGAGGAACGTCAAGGTCTTCCTGGAGCACAAAAACTCCGAGCCGGCCATGAAGATCCTGATGCAGAACATCGGGATGACGCTGTTTACCATTCAGAAGGTGAACGCCCTCGGGGTCGACACCACCAACCTGCAGGTAAACATGGACTGGCAGCACCTAATAATGAACGGCGAGAACCTGGCCGAGTACGCCGATCTCCTCGCCTCCGAGCACAAGCTTGGCCACCAGCACGGCAACGACGGCTGGGGCACCTTCGACGACGATAACGTGGTCGGCACCAACTTCTTCATGCAGACCCTTGAGCTGGCCCAGACCCTGCAAGACGTGGGCTACGGGGAGGGGGGCGAGATCGTGGGCTTCGACCTCTACCCTTACACGGAAGACCAGATAGCCGCCGTCAGGCGCGCCATCCTGCAATGGGAGTTCATCTGGGACCTGGCGCGGAAGATCGACCGCGGCGCCCTGGACGGGGCCAGGGACCGGGCCGACGCGCTCGCCGGGCAGAGAGAGGTGTACAGGGTCCTTGGCATGGACGAAGACTACGAGGTGGAGGTCGGCAGGCGCCGCCGAGAAGCCCGGGCTGGCAGGAGTCAGGCGTGAGCGTACTCGTCGGGCTCGACGTGGGGACCGGCGGCGCCAGGGCCGTCGCCGTCGACGGCTCGGGGAAGATCGTCGCGGAGGCGGGCTCCGAGTTCCCGCTCCACACCCCGCGCCCCGGCTGGACCGAGCAGGACCCCGAAGACTGGTGGACGGGCGCGAAAGAGGTCCTCGCCAGGGTCGCCTCCGAGGCCAGCGAGGAGGTGGCTGGCATCGGTCTCACGGGCCAGATGCACGGCTCCGTCTTCCTCGACTCCTCTGATGAGGTCGTAAGGCCGGCCCTGCTCTGGAACGACCAGCGCACCCAGGCCCAGTGCGACCGGATAACTGAGGCCGTCGGCGCGGAACGCCTGATCTCCATCGCCGGAAATCCCGCCCTGACCGGCTTCCAGGCTCCGAAGATAGTCTGGTTGAGGGACGAAGAGCCGGAAGAGTACGGCC
>DASUPX010000460.1:0-2023 GCA_036280905.1 Rubrobacter sp.
AGGTCAAGAGGAGGCGCGCGCCTAAGATCCTTTTGCACTCGAGAGGGCTCCGCCGCGGGCCGCACCTCCAGGAGCCTGACGCAGCCCGCCGTCGCGAAGAGGGTCAGCAGCCGGGCCGGCGACGACGCGGGGAGGTTCGCAAGGCTCATCCTCTCACCGACCCAGACCAGGTTAGCGATCGTTTACGACGGCTGGGAGGCCGACACTCTGTAAGGCCTAAACCTCGGTGAACTTGTAGCCCACGCCGCGCACGGTCAGCACGTAGCGCGGGTTCTTGGGGTCGGACTCTATCTTCTCGCGTATGTTGCTGATCTGCATGTCCGCGGCGCGAGAGTCTCCCGAGAACTCGGTGCCCCACACGGTCTCCATGATCTGCCCCCGGCCGTACACCCACCCGGGGTGGGAGGCGAGGAGCAGGAGGATGTCGAACTGCGCGGCCGTGAGATCCACGGGGGTCCCCTGAGCAACCACCTGGCGACGCGCCAGGTCGATCGCCAAACCCGGGAACTCCAGGCGCTCCTGCTTGGAGGAGGCCCTGGCGTCGATGCGCCGGCGCCTCAGGGTCGCGCGGACGCGACTCACCAACTCCCGGTGGCTGAAGGGCTTGGTGATGTAGTCGTCTGCTCCGACCTCCAGCCCCACCACGACGCTCGTCTCGTCGTCGCGAGCGGTCAGCATGACCACTGGCACGTCGCTCGCCGAGGTCAGTTCCTTGCAGACGCTAATGCCGTCGATACCCGGGAGCATCACGTCCAGGATCACCAGATCGAAAGGACCCGAGCTGAAGAAGATCTCGAGCGCGCTCTCGCCGTCGGCGACCGCCTCGACCTCCATCCCTTCCTCGACGAGCGCGTAGCCGACCATGTCCCGCATGGCGGCGTCGTCCTCCACGATGAGCACCCTAGGCATCAGGTTCGACCTCCGGCAGCTGTATCCTCACGGAGGTACCGACGCCCTTCTCGGAGCGGACCGAGACCTCGCCGTCCATCTTCTCCACGAGATCCTTGCAGATCGGCAGGCCGAGACCGGTGCCACCGGAGGAACCCTTCCCGGTGTAGAAGCGTTCGAAGAGGTGGGGGAGGTCCTCCTCGGCTATGCCTCCCGCCTCGTCCTCGACACTCGCCAATGCCCCGGATACACGCAGCCGCACCGTTTGGCCTGGGTCGGAATGCTGTATGGCGTTTGTGATGGGGATTAAGAGTGCCTGCTCTAGCAGCGCGGGGTCGGCGACGACCCGTGCCCCCGCCCCTTCGACGGCCACCTCGAGCCCGGCGCTCTGGGCCAGGGGTTTCGCCATCTCGGCCGCGGCATGGGCGACATCCGAGAGGTCCACAGGTTCCAGGTCCGGCTCTCGCGTGCCCCACCCGACGCGGGCGAGCTTCAGGAGGGAGTCTGAAAGTCGGCGCATCCTCTCGGCCCCGGCGAGTATGTGCCCGAGGAAGCGGCGGCGGGCGATCGGATCATCGTCGCCCTTGGCCACCAAGAGCTCCGCCGCGAGGGTGATCGCGGAGAGCGGGGTTCGCAACTCGTGGGCCGCGCGGGCCAGAAACCTCTGCTGCGCCTCCTCGAGCCTTCGGCCCTCCGAGAGGTCCTGGGCCACGATTAGCACCCCGTCCCCGCCGCTGTCGCCCAGCTTCGGCACGTGCTCGAGCTTGATCCGTAAGAAGGACTTTGCTCCCCGTACGCTGGCTTCCCCGCCCTCCCGATTCCGGATGCAGCTGGCGACCGCCTCGCGCAGGTCGAAGTCGTCCCAGGGATTGGGGAGTTCCGTGTTGTCTTCGTCCATGCCGAGCATGGACCGCCCCGCGGGGTTGGCGAAGAGCACCTTGCCCCGCGCGTCGGTCGCGACCACGCCCTCGGAGAGGTTGTTCAGGATCGCGCCGAGCGTGGCGTCCTTCCCCGCCAGCCGACCGAACGACTCCTCCAGGTTGGCCGCCATGGAGTTCAACGTCTTGGCAAGACCACCCAGCTCGTCGCCGAAGCCGGGCTCGATGCGATGAGACAGGTCCCCACGCTCCATAAG
>DASUPX010000461.1:0-6357 GCA_036280905.1 Rubrobacter sp.
GTTGTGGCGGCGCATAAAGATGCCGGCGAGCACCGCCGACTCTGGTCAAGGTTGTCTTCCCGGTTGGTCAATTCTGATCAGGGAAAGGGTCCTGCCCTGGGGTAGCCTGTCGCAATGATCCCGAGCGCCCATCCAGGTATATCTAGAGGGATGGCGTGGCGGACAGCGGGTGAACCAGAAACGAGCCTGAGGAGGCGTGATCCATGAAGGCTGCGGTGGTACACGATTTTTCCGAGCCGCTCTCGCTCGAGGAGGTGCCCAAACCCGAACCCGCCGAGGACGAAGTGGTCGTCGAGGTGGAGGCCTCCGGCCTCTGCCACACCGATATCCACGCCGCCCACGGTGATTGGCCGGTCAAGCCGAAGCTGCCCCTGATTCCCGGCCACGAAGGCGTCGGTATCGTCGAGAGCGTGGGCAAGAACGTAACCGAGGTCAGGGAGGGCGACCGGGTGGCCGTGCCCTGGCTCGGCTACGCCTGCGGGGCTTGCGAGTACTGCGCCTCCGGCTGGGAGACCCTGTGTGAGCATCAGCTCAACACCGGATACGGGATCGACGGCGGACACGCCGAGTACGTCAAAGCCAACGCCAGGTTTGTCGGACGGGTTCCAGGCGGGATTCACCCCTTCGAGGCCGCCCCGCTGACCTGCGCGGGGGTGACCACGTACAAGGCGGTGAAGGTCTCGGGGGCAAGGCCGTCCGACCTGGTCGCGGTTTTCGGCGTCGGTGGCCTCGGCCACCTGGCCGTCCAGTACGCCAGGATAGCCGGCGCCGCCGTGGTCGCTGTCGACCTCTTCGACGACAAGCTCCGGCTCGCCAGAGAGCTCGGGGCGGACTACGCCGTCAACGCCCGCGAACAGGATCCCATCGAGGAGATCCGGAAGCTCGGAGGTGCCGACGCCGTTATAGCCACGGCCGTCTCCCCAAGGGCGTTCGAGCAGGGGTTTGGCTCGCTCAAACGGGGGGGCACGCTCACCCTCGTGGGGCTTCCCGAGGATAACGAGATGCGGTTGCCGATCTTCGAGACGGTTCTGGGCGGCATCCACGTTACGGGCTCTATCGTGGGAACCAGGGTGGACCTGCAGGAGGTCTTCGAGCTTCACGCAATGGGCAGGACGAGGGTCGTCCACGAGGAGAGGAGGCTGGAGGACGTCAATGAGGCCATCGCGGAGGTCGAGTCGGGCGAGGTGGATGCCAGGCTAGTCTTCGACCTTGGCACCGAGCGACCAGCACGCCGTAGCGAAGGCGTCTTCACGGAAGAGCGGCGTAGCGCCTCCGAGCAGCCCACCGGCTAGACCGGGGTGGGGAAGGGCCCGATCGCGGGTCGCCAGCACCAGCACGAAGGACGCCTCGGGTCCATCCGAGGCGTCCTCCTGTTCGGGCGAGAGAAGGTACAAGACGTGCCCACCTCTGACCGGGTACCGGACGGCTCGAGGCGGATCAGTACCCTTCGTCCTCGAGCCGGACCTTGCCACGGAAGAGGCGGTAGATCACGATGAAGTACACGGCGGCGAAGACCATTCCGATGCTCCACCATACCAGGCCAACCCCCTGGCTATAGGCTGACGAGGATGCGTTGTAGATGGTGAGGCTGTTCGCCGCGTTTACGGCGGGCAACACGTTCGGGTACACCGCGAAGACCGTGCTCGTCAGCATCCCGACGATATACGCGCTCGAAGAGAGGAACGCGCCCCGATCGCGCAGCGTCAAGTTGAAGTAGCCCATCCCGGCAAGCCCGGCGATGGCGATTAGCGGTAGCACGTACCCGTAAGGGCGCTGGTTCAGGCCCTCGAGCAGATCCGGGTTCACCCAGAACGTGGCAGGGGTCGCCAGTACCGTCAGCGCGGCGGTCGCAAGCCAGGCTGCACGTGAATAGCGGCGGGCACGGGCGTTCAGGCCGCCCTCCGTCTTCACGGCCAGATAGTTCGCGCCGTGCGCAACCAGCGTCGTGAAGGCGAGGAGCCCGATCAGGACCGTGTACCAGTCGAGGATGCCCGGCGTGCTGCTGAACGGGCTGAAGTCTGTCCACAGTGGCTGGAAAAAGTAGCCGTCCTCGTTCAGGGGTACCCCCCGCACGACGTTGCCGAGGGCCGCGCCGTAGAAGACGGTTAGCAGGGCGCTTCCAACGAAGAACGACGCATCCCAGAAGGAGCCCCACATCGGGTTGTCGACGTGACCGCGCAACTCTATGGACAACCCGCGGATCATGAGCAGCCAGAGTACGATGATGAGCGGAAGGTAGAAGCCGGAGAAGCCGGACGCGTAGAGGACGGGGAAGGCGAAGAAAAGGGTACCACCGGCCGCAATCAACCAGACCTCGTTGCCGTCCCAGACGGGGCCGATGGCCCTGAGGACCATTCGCCGCTCGCGGTCGTTTCTCGCGACGAACGGGTGTAGCGCGCCGGCGCCGAGGTCGAACCCGTCGAGCAGGACGTACATCGCGACCATCAACGCCACCAGGACGAACCAGAGCGTCTCCACAGTTCCTCCTTACACGGTCCGGGTATCGGGCGAAAGCAGCATCTCATCCTCTTGTCCGGGTCCGTGGTTGACCTCCCTGACCATAAGCACGACGTACAGGAGCCCCATGATCAGGTACATCCCGGCGAACCCGATGAGCGTGAAGAGCACGCTGCCGGAAGATACGAGCGGCGAGACCCCCTCAGAGGTGCGGAAGAGCCCGTAGGCCAGCCACGGCTGCCGGCCAAGCTCGGCGGTGAACCATCCGGCTGTGTTGGCTATGAACGGGAAAGGGATGGCGAGCATCAGGATCCAGAGCATCCAGCGCGCCCCGTAGAGCCGACCCCGCCAGAGGAGGAACGCTGCCAGGCTCAAGATGGCTATGAAGATGGTCCCAAGGCCGACCATCACGTGGTAAGAGTAGTAGAGGAGGGGTATGTTGTCCGGCCAGTTCTTCTCCGGGAAGGCGTCGAGCCCCCGCACCTCGGCATTCCAGTTCTGGTAGACGAGGTAACTCAGGGCGCGCGGCACGACGATGGGGTTGTCTATGCGACGGTTCTCAACGTCGGGCTGGCCGACGAGGACGATGCCGGCAGGGCCTTCGGTCTTGAACTGGCCCTCCATGGCGGCGAGAGCGACCGGCTGCTCGTTCGCGACCTGCTCGCTCGAGAAGTGGCCGCTCGGGAACAGCATCCACACGCTCGCAAGCACCCCGGCCACGACGCCGACCTTCACGACGATCCGCCCGTGCTCCTCGTGCTTCTGGGCAAGCAAGTAGAAGGCCCCGAGGCCGGCCATGGCGAAGGCGCCGCACACCACCGCGCCGCCCATGTTGTGGGCGTACTGGGCGAACATCCATGGGTTCAGTAGTACGGCCCAGTAGTCTTCCAGCTGTATGTTTCCGTTGTCGAGTACGCGGTAGCCGACCGGGTTCTGAAGCCACGAGTTGGTGGCTATGATGAAGTACCCCGAGGCCCAGGTCCCCAGAAATACCATAAGGGACGAGAACCAGTGCAGGCGTTGCCCGAAGCGCCGCTCGCCCCACAGGAAGAGGCCCACGAAGGCGGACTCGAGAAAGAAGGCGAACGCGCCCTCCATCGCCAGGGTCTGGGCGATAACGTCACCGGTGAAGCGGGAGAAGGCCGCCCAGTTGGTCCCGAACTGGAACTCCATCGGGATCCCCGTGACCACCCCCATAACGAAGGTAACGGCGAAGATCTTGCCCCAGAACCGAGCGGATTCGTTGTATCGTTCGTCGCCGTTTCTCATGTAGATGCTCTTGAGCACGAAGATGAGTAGGGCGAGCCCCATCGTGAGCATCGGAAACAGGTAGTGGTAGGTCACCGTGAAGGCGAACTGCATACGAGATACGAGCAGGGCGTCATCCAAGGCAGGCTCCTCTGTGCTGGCCGGACTGGTTCAGGCTACAGCCCACGGGATCGGCGTACCTGATCAAAAGTAACCAATTCCCCACCAACGTGGGCCGGCCCATCGTCACGCCGCCCCTAAGATTCCGCCCTGCACGTCGAGCATACGGCGGTAGAGGCCGCCGGACCGGACCAGCTCGACATGGGTGCCGCGCTCGACGATCCGTCCCCGGTCCAGGACCAGGATCTCGTCCATCTCCTCCATCGCGACTAGACGGTGGGTAATCATGAGCGTGGTTCGTCCCTCCATGGCGGCGCGAACCGCCGCCAGCATGTCGCGTTCCGTGATGGTGTCGAGGTTGGCCGTCGGCTCGTCGAGGACGAGCAGCGGTGCGTCCCTCAGCAGGGCCCGAGCCACCGCGAGCCGCTGACGCTCACCCCCGCTGATGCGGAGCCCGTGCTCGCCAACGTGGCCGTCGAGCCCGCCCGTCAGGCTCCCGACGAACCCGGAGAGCTGCGCCGCCTCGACCGCCACCCGTACCTCGGCTTCTGTGGCACCAGGCCTGGAGAGCAGCAAATTGTCGCGCAGGGTGCCGTCGAAGACGTGGGTGTCCTGCGGTACGACGGCCAGCCGTGCGCGCAGATCCCTCTGGGCATACTCGCGAAGGTCGCGGCCGCCGAGCCGGACCACGCCCGTTTCAGGATCCCAGAAGCGCAGGATCAGGTTGACCAGCGTGCTCTTGCCGGACCCGCTCGCCCCGACGACAGCCACCCTGCTCCCCGGCCTGAGCGAAAAAGTGATACCTTCGAGTTCGAACCCCTCTGGCCCCTGGTAGCGGAAGGCCACGTTTTCGAACTCGACGGCGACGTTTTCGGGGAACGGCGCGGGATGCACCGGGTCCACGACTTGCGGTACCGTGTCCGAAATCTCGAAGAGCCGCTCTCCGGCCGCGATGGAACGCCCCAACGTCTGGAATGCCTCACCGAGCGGTGCTATGGCCTCGAAGCTGCCCAGTACCACGAGCGCCAGGACGGCGAGGTATACGCCCCCGGTAGCGCCAGAGGCGACCTCTGGAATGGCGATCAGAAGCGTGGCTACGAGAGCGAGGTTCATCATGACGTCGGTCAGAGATCCCTGGAGCCCGGCGACCAGCGACATCCGACGCTGCGTACGGTCGAGTTCCCCCTGGAGTCGGGCCACCCCGCGCCGTTCGTCTTCTTCCCTCCCGAAAGCAAGGATGTCTTCCACGCCCTGGATACCGTCCACGATCCGGGCGCTCAATTCCGCACGCAGCACCAGCTGCTCGCGACCGAGACCGGCAGACATATAGCCCACTAGCACGGGGACCCCGACGCCCGTGAACGCCAGAAACGCGAGAACCACGACGGCCAGCGTCGAATCGAACAGGTAGAGCAACGAGGCGGTGAGCAGTGAGATGACCAGCGCGACCGCCACCGGCGAGAACGAACGAAGGTATACGTTTTCGAGTTCCTCGACGTCCTTCGCGATGCGGGAGAGAAGGTCGCCGCTGCGGTACCGGGAGAGCACGGCGGGCGAGAGGGGTTCGAGACGTTCGTAGAACCAGGTTCGAACGCGGGCCAGGAGGCGAAACGTCACGTCGTGGGAGACCATCCGCGAGGTGTAGCGCGCGCCGGCGCGGGAGACGCTGAACAGCCGAACGAGAAAGACCGGAAGCGAGATCATGAACAGGTAGGGCACAACCGCCGCGGCAGAGATCACGTATGCCGATACCGCGAGCAACCCGATGTTGCTCGCCACGGTCGCAACGCCGAGCAGCGTAGCGAGCGCGATCCTCCACCAGTAGGGACGGAGAAAGCCGAGTAGCCGCAGGTATACCCTCACGCGGGGACCTCCTCGCCCGCCCCGACGAGCCTCGCATAGACGCCCCCGTTCGCAAGCAGGGCCGCGTGCGTCCCGCTCTCGACGACGTGACCCCCGTCGAGGACGTGGATACGGTCAGCATTCCGAACGGTGTTCAGGCGGTGGGCGACGACAAGGGTGGTGCGGCCCCGCACGAGCCGCTCCATCGCCCTCCTGATAGATTGCTCGCTCTCCGGGTCGAGGCCCGACGTGGCCTCGTCCATGATCAGAAGCGGCGCGTCTTTCAGGAAAGCCCTGGCGATGGCGATCCGCTGTGCTTCCCCTCCGGAGAGGCGCGCCCCGCGCTCCCCGATCCCGGTCTCGTAGCCTTGCGGCAACTCCCGGACGAACGCGGCGGCGCCCGCGAGTTCGGCGGCCCGCTCGACCTCCTCCCTGCTCGCGTCGGGACGGGCGACGAGTATGTTCTCGAGCACGCTACCGTGAAATAGATGCGGCCGCTGCGGAACGAGCGCCACGTTCTCCCTCCAGGCATCCACCGGAAGCCCGGCGATGGGCAGACCGTTCGCCGTGATGGTCCCGGAGCCGGGTTCCAGAAAGCGGAGCAGCAGGTTGACCAGCGTGCTCTTCCCGGCCCCGCTGCGCCCCACGAGCGCCGTGATGCTCCCTACCGGAAGCGTCATGCTCACGCCG
>DASUPX010000462.1:0-2431 GCA_036280905.1 Rubrobacter sp.
CATACGGCAAGATCCTCGTGCGCCCGGCCGGTTAGCCCCAGACCTTCTCGGCGGTCTCGACGATGGTGCGGAGCTTGTACTCCTCGTCCTCCATGCTAATGGCGTTTCCTATGATCGAGGTGGCGAAGCCGCACTGCGGGCTGAGGGCCAGCCGCTCCAGCGGGAGGTAGCGCGAAGCCTCGTGAATGCGAGCTTCTAGCTCTTCTCGCGTCTCGCGGCGGGACGTCTTGGTCGTCACCAGGCCAAGCACGGCCACCTTGTCCTCGGGCACGTGTGCGAGGGGCTCGAAGTCTCCCGAGCGCTCGTCGTCGTACTCAAGCATCAGCCTCTGCGCGTTGATGCCGCCGAAGATGCGGCGGGCCAGTGGCTCGTAGGATCCGGAGACCAGCCAGCGGCTGCCCTGGTTGCCCCGGCAGAGGTGAAAGGAGAACGTTACGCCCGGGTGGGTCCCGATCACGTAGTTGTCCAGCTCGATGCCCCGGTCCAACCAGCGGTCCAGATCCCAGCCCCGCCTCTCGTAGAAAGCGCGGGTCTTCGGGTCCAGGAGCAAGGGGTAGTGTGGCGCGTCGATCTGGATGTACTCGGCGCCAAGGCGCACCAGTTCCTCGACCTCCTCGCGCAATATCTGCGCCACGTCTTCCAGGAAGAGGTCGAACGTGGGATAGGCCCCGGCAGACAGCTCCGGCGACCAGAGGTTGGCGAACATGCTGGGACTCGGCAACGTTACCTTTACTATCCTGTCGGTACGGCCCCTGGCGTACACGAACTCTTCCACGGAGAGATGGCGGATGCGCCGCAGCTTACCGACGACCCCGAGGGTCTTGGGACGCTCGGTCGTCCTGTCCCCTACCGCCTCATCACCGTGCCACTCGCCCCACAGCCAGGCGTCGATGTCGTGCTCGCCGAAGCCCTCTGTGGCCTCGACCAGCTGGCTCTGGAAGGACTCCCGGCGCATCTCACCGTCCGTGACGACGGGGAGGCCGGCCCTCTCCTGCAGCCCGATGGCCCAGTCCACGGCCCTGTCCTCCACGCGCTTGAACTCGGTCGCGGAGAGTCCACCAGCGGCGTAGCTTTCGCGCGCCTCGAGTAGGTCCCGGGGCCTCAGCAGGCTTCCGACGATATCCGCGCGGGCTGTAACGGCATGATCCACGCGGAACAGTCTAGCACCAGATCTCGTGCCGGTAAGCCTAGGCCGCTATCTCGCCACCCCCGAGCTCCGAGCCCTCTGCCCCGTCCCGGACGAAGAAGGTATCCGGGTCGAGGGGGAAAACCACGTTCAGCGCGCAGCCGGGGTTCCGCTCTCCCGCTATCTCCAGCGCCCGCCGGATGCTCTCGGCCCTCACGGTCAACCTGGTTGTGCCAGCCCCGCCGCACTCCGCCTCAATGTGCACTCTAACCATTACCGGGCTCCTCCATCCTCTAGCTTTCCCTTCTCATCCTTTGTACGCTCCTGCCATTACATATCGGTTACGGGTCGGCAAAATGTAGGCAACAGGTATTACGAACGCTGCGTGGGGTTGGATCAGGCGCGCCTGTGGTGTAATTCGGGGCAACGAACGTAGATCTGGGTGGAGGTGCCGTTGAGACTGGCGAGGCGTATGGAGCGACTTGGAACGGAGACGGCCTTCTCCGTCCTGGCGAAGGCGAAGGCTCTGGAGGCCGATGGACGCGAGATCATCCACCTAGAGATCGGCGAGCCCGACTTCGGTACGCCGGAGCACGTGGTCGAGGCCGGATGCCGAGCCCTGCGCGACGGGCACACGCACTACACCCCCACCGCGGGCATCCCCGAGCTTCGAGAGGCCATCGCGCAGGACGTAGCCCGCAGCCGCGGCATTGAAGTAGACCCCACCCAGGTGGTCGTCACGCCAGGCGGGAAGCCGATAATGTTCTTCGCCATCCTGGCGCTGGTGGACGAGGGTGACGAGGTCCTGTTGCCCAGCCCAGCGTTCCCAATCTACGAGTCGATGGTCAACTTCGTCGGCGGGACACCGATCCACGTGCCGCTGCGCCAGGAGAACGGGTTCCGCTTCGACCCGGAGGAGTTCGAGGCAAACCTGGGCGAACGGACCAGGCTCGTGATCCTCAACTCGCCCGCCAACCCGACCGGCGGCGTGCTCACGGCCGACGACCTGGGCACGCTCGCCGGCATCCTACGTGATCACCCCGGCGTGTACGTGCTTAGCGATGAGATCTACTCCCGACTCCTCTACACGGGTGACTTCGCCAGCATCGCCGAGCACGAGGGTTTTGGCCCCGACGGGCGCACCATCATACTGGACGGCTTCTCCAAGACCTACGCGATGACGGGCTGGCGTCTCGGATACGGCGTCATGCCCAGGGACCTCGCGGAGCAGGTCGCCAAGCTGCAGGTCAACTCCAACTCCTGCACCAGCGCAGCCACCCAGCACGCCGGCCTCGCGGCCCTGCG
>DASUPX010000463.1:0-14351 GCA_036280905.1 Rubrobacter sp.
CGGGTTGATGTACTGGCCCGGATGCATGGATAGCCGGATGCCGAGGTCCCGCGACAGGGCTCCGATGCTGCGCAACTCTTCGCCGTGCTCGTCCTGCCAGTCGTAAGGAAAGGCTGGATGCGAGGCGAAGGGGATAAGATCCTGCCCCATCCTGAAGAGCGCGATCCCGTGCTCCGCGTTCCATCTCAGAATGGATCTAAGGTCGGCCAGGTTTCCCCGGACGAGCCCCCGAAGCTTCTCCACGTGGGGGATGTTTGCCAGACGCAGCGTGCGGTTGGTGGTCGCCGGAAGCGTCAGGTTCTGCGCAGGATAACCAAAACGTATCACGGTTCGGGTATACAGCGTTTCCTCAGAACCCGCTGTGTCCAACCTCCCAACGTGGCT
Source organism: Rubrobacter sp. (assembly GCA_036280905.1). Lineage (GTDB taxonomy): Bacteria > Actinomycetota > Rubrobacteria > Rubrobacterales > Rubrobacteraceae > Rubrobacter_D. The sequence goes on from DASUPX010000463.1 coordinate 385, forward strand.
GAGGATTGCACAAAAAAGACGTTTCGGGTCTCGGGTCGTGCCTGGCGGGGCGGTACGTCGACCGGTCTGGAATGCGTCTACTTACAGCTCGGCGGACAGCACCGGGTCGGTCGTTGGTTGCTCCGAGCCTCCGGCGGGCTCGACCGTCACGGCTATCGTGTCGCCCTTCTTGATGGGGGTCGTAATCGGCGCGGCAGTCTCCGTTCCGCCCGGCTGGAAGAGGCCACTTGGCTCTGGAACATCGCCCTTGATCACCCAGATCTGGCACGTTTGACCTTCCGGGATGGCGGGCAGGTCGTCGGCGACCAGGATGATCCTGTCGCCGCTAATCGAGGCTACCTCGGCGTCAGCCCCCTGGGTTGTCCAGGTTCCGCTGAGCTGGACGGTCTGGGTTTGCTGGGCCTGGGCCTCCCGAACCTGGGCTTGCAGGTCCTCGACCTGACCCTGCGAACTCTGGACCTGACCCTGCAGGTCGTCTACCTGATCCTGCAACAACAGGTTCCACGAGAGCAGGCCGATAAGGAGCAGCGCCGCGGCACCGAGGGCGAGGCCCCTGGCGCCCAGGTAGCCCCAGAGACCGCCCAACACCGATCCCTGTCTCTCCCGTCGGGGAGCCGCCTCTGCGGCGACCACGTTCATGATCCTGGTGCGGAGGTCTGGGGGCGGCTCCTGCACTTCTGGCGAGAAGGCCAGGAGCCCGGCGACCGCGCCGAGCTCGTCTATCTCGGCCTGGCGCTCGGGGTGGGCCGCCAGGAATTCCTCGAAGCTGCGCTTCTCCTCCTCGGCGAGGGCGTCGAGGACGTAAGCGTCCTTCAGATCTTCGAAGCGTTCGTTGTTCATCTCGTTCATCTCGGTACCGCCGCGCCTCTCGACTCGAAAAAGTCCCTGATCTTCTTCAGCCCCAGGCGCATTCTGCCCTTTACCGTACCAAGAGGTAGGCTGAGGAGCTCGGATATCTCCGCGTGGGTATAACCCGAAAAGTACGCGAGCTCCAGTATCTTCAGCTGCTCTCTCGGAAGCGTGTTCAACGCCTCTCTCACCTGCTCGCGCTGCGAGTTGCGCCAGGTTTCGGCGAAGGCCTCGCTCGGCTGGGAGCGGGGGGCCGAGGCCTCTATCTTGTCCTGCGTCCTGCGCCGGCTCGCGTGGGAGCGCAGCTGGTCTATGCCCCTGTTGTGAACGATAGAGAGGATCCAGGTCCTGACGCTGCCCCGCTCGGCGCGGTAGCTGCCAGCCCCACGCCAGACCTTTAGAAAGGCGTCCTGGGCGAGATCCTCGGCCGCCTGACGGTCGCCCATCATCCTGTAGGCGAGGGAGAAGGCGGCGCGGCTGTGGCGGTCGTAGAGCGTGGCAAATGCCTCGGAGTCAGAAGCCTCGAGGAGGGAGATCAGGTCCTCGTCGGCCAGGATCAAGTACTGTTTTCCCCGGTCCGCCATAACCTGATTCTACGGCAACGACACGGTCCTGGATCAACTCCTCTTCGAGAGCAACCGGAAACGCGGGGTAGTGCCCCGAACCTGGTCCGTCTGTGGTTGGTAGGTTGTGATCCGCGGTCCGCCGCCTTCCGTAAGGCAGGGTGGAAGGTACCGGCAACCGGTCTCGCAGTGGGCCAGGAAAAGGGAGGCACGTACAGATGAGTGGAGTAGAGAGCCGCGTCCCCATCGGGATGGATGGGGAGACCTCGCGGCGGAACTTCCTGAAGACGGCGGCCCTGACGGGCGCTGCGCTTTCCGCGATGGGGATCGGCGGCTTCGGCGTCGCCGTCCGCAGGGCCGAGGCGGAGGGTGAGTACGAGACTTACGAGGGCCTGGGCGACGCGGCGATAGTAGCGTTCGCTTACCAGCTAGAGCTCCTTGAGGGCACGTTCTACGCCGAAGGCGTCAATGCCGGCATATTCAAGGACGCGTTCCTGGAGCAGATAGTTGCCATCAGGGACCACGAGATGGCGCACGCCGACGCCCTGGCCACAACGCTTGGCCAGCTGGGGGCCGAGGTGCCGGCTACCCCCGAGTTCACCTTTCCGAGCGGCACCTTCTCGGACGCGGCAACGTTTCTGGAGCTGGCGGCCACCTTCGAGCCCGTGGGCATCGGCGCCTACCAGGGCGCGGCCCCGGCGCTGAAGAGCAAGGACATCCTTGCCGCGGCCATCTCGATTCACAACGCCGAGTGCCAGCACCGGTGCGCGATCAACATCCTGAACCTCATCAACCCGCCGAACGACCTCGCCTTCGAGGTGGCGTTGCCCCTGCAGAAGGTGCAGGCGGCCGTCGAACCGTTCGGCATCACCGGTTAGGGAGGAGAAAGAGAGAACATGGATAAGATCAACGTTCCAGGCGCGCACGAGCTCGCGCGGCCGAGGACCAGGAGGGACTTCTTCAAGGCCCTAGCTGTAGCTGGCGCGGGCGCGACCGCCGCCTCGACGCTGTTTGCGGGGCGCGCCTCCGCGAAAACCGACGACGTGGACATCGCGAACTTCGCCCTTACGCTTGAGTACCTGGAGGCGGATTTCTACGCCCTGGCGCTCGACTCAGGCACCCTCTCCGGCGATGCCCTTGGCGTCGTACAGAACCTGGAGAGCCACGAGTCACAGCACGTCGACGCGCTAGTGGGGCTTCTGGAGGGCGTCGGTGCGACGCCGGTCGAGAAGCCGACCTTCACTTTCCCGGCGGACGCGACCGCTAGCGAGGCCGCCATACTTCAGACGGCGGCCACGCTAGAGCCCGTGGGCGTCGGTGCTTACCTGGGGGCCGCGCCCCTGATCTCCAGCCCCGATATCCTGGCGGCGGCCGGCAGCATCGCCGGCGTCGAGGGCGAGCACGTGGTGGCCATCAACTGGCTGCTCGGTGTGGTTCCCTACGCCAACGAGGCCTTCCCCAAGGCACTTACTCTCGACGAGGTCTCGGCGGCCGTCGCACCGTTTATGGGCGGCAAGATGCTGAGCACGGGCGGCCCGAAGCTCTCGCCCGAGGAAATGTACCGCCTGGCTCACGTCTAACCCCGACCTGGTCCACGAAGGCATCACGCCGTGAACCCGCGTCTATTCAGGAGGAGCGGGGCAATTCTCGCCCCGCTCCTCCTGTGCGTCCTCTTTTCGTTATCCGCCTGCAGCCTCACGGCGGGTGATAGGAGTCCGGAAGGATCGACCGGCAAGACGGTAGAGACGACCAGCATCGATAAAGCGGAGGTCACGCGTGCGGCCGAGGACCACAACGCTGCGGCGCAGGGTTCAGAACAGGCGATGGACACCGCATTCGTCCACCGCAGCGACGAGGAAAACAGCCGCGGCGATTACACCTACCTCTCCGACCCGAGCATCGACGGGGACCCGGATGCCGTCGTTCTCGTAAGTTCATTACCGGAGCAGGGTAACGATACCGAGGGCACCTACGACCACAACGTTGGCGTCTGGTACGAGCCTCGAGCCCAGCGGTGGGCCGTCTTCAATCAGGACCGGGCGGCGGTGCCGGATGGGACGACCTTTCAGGTGGTAATCCCGGGAGGGGCGGAGAAGCTCGTCCACCGGGCCGGGCCGGACAATACCGAAGATAACAGCACCTCACTGGACGATCCCCTCGTCAACGGCAAACCGGAGGCGATCCTCTCGGTCACCCAGAACTGGAACCCCGGGGGTGGTAGCGGCACCTACAACGACCACCCCGTCGGCGTCAGGTACGACAGCGGCAGCCAGCGGTGGGAGATCTACAACACAGACGGCTCGGCGATGCCGAAAGGTGCGGCCTTCAACGTGGCCGTGTCGGGAATAGACCTCGAGGCCGGAGGCGATGCCGAAGATCAGGCCGCCGAGCCCTCAGAGGAGCAGGACTCCCAGACGAGCACAGAGGCAGTTCTCCCCGAAGATGTGCTCGACGAGAAGGACCTCGAGAAGTCCCCGCCGAAGTACGAGGATTGGCACCGGGAGGGTTCCGACTCGATAGAGGTGGAGACCTCGGATACCTCTGCCGGGACGATACCGGCCGTGAAACCATTCAACCTCGGGAGGGACCCGGGCGGGCCCGACGACAAGACCCTCTATCTCACCGTTCCTGACCTAGGGCTCACCGACGTGCCCGTCTACAACTCGGTAGAGGATGAGAAGCTCGAGGAGTCCGTCGTGCACGTACCAGCAACCGGTTTCCCCTGGCAAGATGGCGCGAACACCTACATCGCCGGCCACCGTCTCGGGTACGAGGGCACGGGATCCTACCTCATCTTCTACTACCTCGACCAGCTGGGGGAAGGGGATGAGATCAAGCTCGAGGATGAGGCCGGGAACACCTACAAGTACCGCGTGACCGGACAGAAAATCGTGGACCCTGACAACGTCGAGGTCATGGAACCCCAGGACGGCAAATCTATCGTCTCGCTCCAGACCTGCACCCTTCCGGATTACGAGCAACGCCTCATCGTTCAGGGAGAGCTGGTCGAAGAGAGCACTTGACGCCCCCGTGCTAAGATCACTTTCGGGAAGAAAATCGACCCCGATCTAGGTTGAGGGCAGACTTGCGGTTTAGCGTGCTTTCGAGCGGAAGCTCTGGCAATGCCACTTACATGGAGACGGACACGGGCGGCCTCCTGGTCGACGCCGGGCTCTCGCGGCGCCGCATCGAATCGCTCCTTGGGGGCATCGGCAGGAACCTTGGTGACGTGCGGGCGATCCTCCTCACCCATGGGCACTCCGACCACACGTGCGGTGTCCGCTCCATACTTCGTGGCCGTCCCGTGCCGGTCTACGCCGCCCCCGGCGTTGGGGAGTCGCTCGGCGCCAGCGCGGTCTCCCCGGAGGAGCCGTGCGTCGTCGGCGGGCTCACGGTGACGTTCTTCCCGGTCCCGCACGATTCCCTGACCTACGGGGTCAGGATCTCGGACGAGGCGAGCACGGTGGCGATGGCCACGGACCTCGGCGAGGCCGGCATCGACGTGCTGCGGTGCATGCGCGGCGCCGACGCGGTGGTCCTCGAGGCGAACCACGACCACGACTGGCTCAGGCGCGGCCCCTACTCATCGAGCCTGAAGCGTCGCATCGCCTCCCGCCACGGCCACCTCTCCAACCGGCAGACGGGTGAGGCGGCCGTCGCGCTGGCTCCGTACGGCCTCAAAGACCTTGTGCTCGCCCACCTCTCCAAGACCAACAACTCCCCGACCCGCGCCTGCGGCACCGTCTACGGGGCACTGAGGGAGGCCGGCCACGGCGGCGTGAGGGTAAGGGCGGCGATCGCCGGGCATCCCACGCCGTGGGTCGAGGCCGGAACGCCCATCGAGGTTGCCGAAAACGTCTACCGCTACGAAGAGAACGACGCCGCGGGACAACTCTTCGGCATCGAATGATCCGCCGCTGCACCATAGTCTGTGTGGGAAAGCCAAGGGGCTGGGCCGCGGAAGCCTCCGAGGACTACGCAAAACGGCTTCGCCGCTACTTCCCGGTAGATATAATCGAAGTCGCGGAGGAAGATATCAACCGACGCTCCCGCGATGAGGTTCTCGTCCGAGAGGGAGACCGCATCCTGAAACGCCTGCCCCCAGATGCCTACGTCGTCTGCCTGGACAGGGAGCAGGGCAAGCAGCTTCCTTCCGAGAAGCTTGCGGGGAGACTCGAAGACCTCGGCGTCTCCGGCCACTCCCACGTCGCCTTCGCCATCGGCGGCGCGCTGGGCCTCTCGCCCGAGATACTGAGAAGCAGCCGGGAGCTCTGGTCCTTCGGCCCGATCACGCTACCCCACGCCCTCGCCCGGGTCGTGCTCCTGGAGCAATTCTACCGCGCCACCAAGATAGAGCGCGGCGAAAAGTATCACTGGTAGCTCCGCTTCGCTCCGCAGCTATCAGCCGACAACAGTCAGCCAAAAACAAGAACCTGATGGCTGACTGCTGAAAGCTGACTGCTAGAATACTGGCATGCGCGTACAGATCGACAGGTTCGAGGACAACGGGTGGGCGGTGCTCTTGCTCTATCCTGACGGGCGGCGGAGCTTCGATGTGCCCCGCGAGTTGCTGCCCGAAGAGGTCTCGGCGGGGGATGTTTTCGAGGTTCGCTTCGATTACGACAGGGAGGAAACGCTTCGCCTTGCCGAAGAGAACCGGCGGCTTCTGGACGATCTGCTCCGGGGCGGGTCATGAGCTTCGAGGAGCGCCTGGCCCAGGCGGTGCGAGAGGCCGTGCGCCAGGCCTATGGGATCGAGCTCAACGGCATCCACGTCGAGCGGCCCAACGACCCGAGCCACGGCGACTTCGCGACCAACGTTGCCCTCGCCAACGCCAGGGTTTTTAGGCGTAACCCGAGGGAGGTGGCGGAGAACCTCGTTGGGGCGCTCGACGCGCCGTTCGTGCGGGAGGCCGGTGTTGCCGGACCCGGGTTCGTTAACTTCTGGCTCTCCCGGGAGGCGCTCTGGGATGGGGTCTCCACCATACTGCGCGAGGATGATGCGTACGGACGGCAGGAGGTTTCGGGGGACCCTGTTTTGCTCGAGTTCGTCAGCGTCAACCCGACGGGGCCAATGCACGTCGGACACGGGCGGCAGGCGGCTTACGGGGACTCGCTGGCGAGGATCATGGAAACCTCGGGCAGGAACGTCTCGCGCGAGTACTACTTCAACGACGGAGGAAACCAGATCCGGATCTTCGGCGAGTCGATCGCCACCCGATACGCTGGCCTCTACGGCGAGACCTGGCCCACCTCCGATGCTGAGCCTGCTTACGGCGGGGACTACACGCAGGAGATAGCCGAGGACATCGCCAAGGAGCACGGCAGGCGTCTGCTCGAGATAGATAGCGAAGAGGCTCTGCGCGAGATCACCGCGTTCGCGACCCGCTGGTGTATGGACGATATCAAGCGCACGCTGGCCCGCGTGCGGGTCCATTTCGACACGTACTTCAACGAGAAAGATCTCTACGAATCTGGTGCGACCGGGCAGATCATACAGGAGCTTGCGGAGGGCGATAATCTGTACGATGGCGAGGGGGCTGTGTGGCTTGCTACCTCCAGGTTCGGTGACGACAAGGACAGGGTGCTGGTCAAGAGCGATGGCTCTTATACCTACATGGTTCCCGATCTGGCGTATCACCGCGACAAGTGGGAGCGGGGTTTCAGGACCGCCATCGACGTGCTCGGCGCGGATCACGCAGGATACCCGCCACGCGTCAGGGCCGGTCTGGTCGCGCTCGGGTTGCCGCGGGAGTTCCTGGATGTCGAGCTCGTGAGGCTCGTCAAACTCGTTCAGGAAGGCGAGCAGGTCAAGTTCAGCAAGCGGGCCGGCAACATCGTTACCTTCGACGAGCTGCTCGACGCGGTGGGGGAGGATGTGGCGCGCTACTTCTACGTGCGCTCCTCCCACAAGACGGAGATGAACTTCGACCTCGACCTGGCAATAAAGCAGTCGGACGAGAACCCCGTCTTCTACGTGCAGTACGCCCACGCCCGGATCTCCAGCATCTTCGGGCGAGCTGGGATAAACCCAGACGAAGTGGGCGAGCTTCCCCCCGGGGAGCTCGCGCCCGAGGAGCGTCTGCTCGTGTTGGAGTTGCTCGATTTCCCTCGTGTGATCGAGAACTGCGCCGCCAGACGGGAGGTCCATCCGCTCCCGACATATCTGGAGACGCTGGCCACCCGCTTCCACCAGTTCTACACTGTCCACCGGGTCCTCGTGGAAAACGACGACGTCCGCACCCGCCGCCTCGCCCTGTGCGCGGCCACCCAGACCGTGCTCCGCAGCGGCCTCGGTCTGCTTGGCGTCGACGCGCCAGAGAAGATGTAGGCGCTCCCGACGTCTGGTGCTCTGTCAGGTAGGCGTTGAACGGTAACCAACACGAGAGGGATCCGAACGAGATCCGGTTGGTAACCTACCTCTCGCCTAGCATCCCGCGGGCCTTCTTCGAAGCACTGGCTGATCACCTTCGAACGTCTCTTGGAAACAGACGGGTCTCGCTCCATATAGAGAGAAACGTCTCGGGCCCGAGGAGAGGACACGAGTGCTCCACCTTCGGAGACAGGGTTGATGTGGCGTTTCTGTGCGCCCCTTCGTTTGCCTGGCTGCGCGAGTTGCACCCACCGCCCGCAGAACTGCTCGGCGTAGCACCCGTGTTCGACGACGAGAGAAACGGGGGAAGGCCGGTCTACTTCTGCGACGTGATCGTGCGCAACGAGGCCCCGATCCATGCTTTCTCCGACCTTCTGGGGGGTAGGTGGGCGTACAACGACGAGAGTTCGCTGAGCGGCTACTACGGGCTCCTACACAAACTGGCCGAATCAGGCCGAGACGAGAGCTTCTTCGATAGCGTGGCCTGCTCCGGTTCGCATATCGACTCCATAGAGGCAGTCCTCGGAGACGAGGCCGATGCCGCCTCGATCGATTCAAACGTCTTGCGCATACGGATGCGAGAGACACCGGCCCTGGGCCACAGGCTCCGCGTCATCGAATCCTGGGGGCCCTACCCGATACAGCCAGTAGTGGTCAACTCCAACCTCGACCGAGATCTCAAAGACCAGCTCCGCAGGGCCTTCTTGACCACCAACGAAAACGAGCGCACGCGCCGGATCCTGAAGCGTTTTGGTCTCAGCCACTTCACCACCGTGAACGGCGAAAGCTACAACCTCACCGCCCACCAGAACCTGGCAACACTACTAACCAACCCGGCAAGACACCACAAGAACTCAGCCGAAAGCGAGGCGAAGCCGAAGCGTGCCGACAAACGTAGGCGTTAGCCGGAGCGTGCTACTATACGCGAGGGCGTCGGATCGGGGAGCTAATGGGCACGCAAGACCGGATGGTTATCTGCCAGATCAGCGATATCCACTGCGGAAGCGAATACTTCATCCCCGACCTCCTGGAGCGTTCCATCCTGGAGATAAACGACCTGAACGCGACCGCTGTGGTCGTCTCGGGTGACCTCACGGACGCTGGTTATCGTCAGGAGTTCGAGGAGGCGGCGGAGTACCTGAGGCGCCTGACATGTGACCGGGTCATGGTCATCCCAGGCAATCACGACTCGCGCAACGTCGGATACATCCACTTCGAGCGCCTGTTCGGGGAACGCTACTCGGTTATGGACTTCGACGATGCGGTCATGGTCGGGGTAGATTCCTCGGAGCCCGACCTCGACGACGGGCGGGTCGGACGCGAACACTACCCCTTTATCCACGAGACCTTCGCCGGGGCCGAGGACAAGCTCAAGATATTCGTCATCCACCACCACCTCATCCCCATCCCAAGCACGGGACGCGAGCGCAACATCATCTTCGATGCGGGCGACGTGCTGGAGCTACTGGCCGACACGGAGGTGGACCTTGTCCTCTCCGGTCACAAGCACGTGCCTTACTCCTGGAGGCTGGAGGATATGTTCTTCGTGAACGCCGGTACCGCCTCGACGACGCGCCTCAGGGGTAACACCCGTCCCTGCTACAACATCATAGAGATAGAGGACGGACGGGTGCAGGTCTTCCGCAAATACCCGTTCAAGGACAGGGAGTCGATCGTCGACTTCGACGCGGCGACCCGCAAGTACCAGCACTACGAGAAGATTCAGAACGACCCCCAGCCCCGGACTATGGGCTAGAGAAACCTTGAGGGTCCTCTTCCTGATCGACGGCGAGCACTATCCTCCCGTGGTCCTTGACGCGATGCGTAGCGTACAGGACTCTCTCGGGGCCGTAGGCGTGGCCGCGGCCTTCCTCGGCGGGACCGAGAAGATCAAGGCCGGCACCGATTACGGAGTTCCCCTGGTTACGGCCCCCGACCCCGTCTCCGCCGTAGAACAGGCCCTGAACGGCTATGGGGTGGACGCCGTCGTTGATCTCTCAGATGAGCCCGTGATCGGCTACAAGGAGCGGATGAGGATAGCCTCGCTCGTCCTCTTCGCCGGCGCCCGCTATGTCGGCAGCGACTTCGAGCTCAGGCCGCCGGATTTCCGCGCCGTCTCTACCAAGCCGTCGCTGGCCGTGATAGGGACCGGCAAGCGGGTGGGCAAGACGGGCGTCTCCGGTTACCTGGCCCGTCTACTCTCGGACGAGGGTTTCGACCCCGGGGTGGTCTCGATGGGACGTGGCGGACCCCCGCATCCGGAGGTGATCGAGGGCCACAAACTGGAGGTCGGCAGCGAGTACCTCCTGGAGGCCCTGGCCCGCGGGGCGCACGCCGCGAGCGACTACTACGAGACGGCAGCCCTTAGCAGGGTGACCACCGTCGGATGCCGCAGGTGCGGCGGCGGCCTCGCCGGCGAGCCGTTCGTCTCGAACGTGGTGGAGGGGGCTACCATCGCCAACGGGCTCGACACGCGCGTGACGGTCTTCGACGGGTCGGGGGCCGCGATGCCGCCCGTCCGGGTACAGAAGCGCGTGCTCGTCGCCGGGGCCCACCAGGACCCGGAGTACATCGTCGGCTTTCTCGGGACCTACCGTCTGCTCGTCTCCGACCTGGTCCTACTCACGATGAGCGAAGAGCCCATGGCGGGGCAGGAGAAGGTCGATGGCCTTGTGCGGAGGCTCGGGGAGGTAAGGCCGGATCTCACCGTGATCCCCACGGTCTTCAGGCCACGACCGGTGGGGAGGATCGAAGGTCTCAGGATAGGCTACGTCTCGACAGCCCCTCCTGCCGTCCTCGACAAGCTCTCCAGGTATCTCGAGGACCACCACGGCTGCGAAGTGGTCGCCGCATCCGGCAACCTCTCCGACCGGGCCCGTCTGGCCGCTGACCTCGACGAGATGACCGGGGTCGAGGCCTATCTAACCGAGATAAAGGCCGCCGCCGTGGACGTCGTTACGCGGCGGGGGGCCGAGGAGGGAAAGCCCGTCCTGTATTGCGACAACGATCCCGTGGGGGAGGGCCTCGACGCGCGGCTACTCGCACTGGCGCGGGAGGCGATGGCGGAGCAGGCAGCTCAGGATGGTGGTTGACGCCTGACGCCTGGTGTATAATATTTACGTCAGGTAACCTGGTTTCCGCTCAGGATAAGGAGCCAGTCCGCACCGTTTCGACGCAGACCCAACCTCGGGAGAAGTAGCCCGTTGTTTGCGGTCCATCTCGGGTTATGGAGGTTCGGTGAGAACCCATTAGCGTTACCGATTCCCGTTCGGGAACCGTAGTCTCGGCTGCCGTGGAGTACGCCGCCGTAACCGGGCGGGTCGCCTCGAAGGTGGCCGGGCTCGAAGGGCCAGGTGACTCGGATCGGGCCTACACAATCGCCACCGAAGCTGTTCGGGAGAGGTATTCCCGGGGCGCCGCGCGGACGCATAAGGTCGCTATGTCTACCGGGTCCCGTGTGGTAAGATTCGTGGACACCATCCACGCCCTAGAGCCCGAAGCCGGGTGGCGGGGCTTCCAGCTTTGACAGATCCGCAACGAAACCAGACGGACGACGTTTTACGCATCGTATACAGGAGAGGTGGAGTACAAACATGACCGAACTTTCGACCCTCGAGCGCAAGCGGCTGAGCGATTTGCACCAGATCGCCTCGCAGCTCGGGATCAAGCAGTACCGCAAGTACCGCAAGCCCGAGCTGGCCGAGATGATCTACAAGGTCGCCACCGAACAGGCCGCCTCGCAGCAGGAGAGCCCCACGAACGGCGCCTCAGAGAGCCCCGCCGCTGGCGCCTCCGACAGCGCCGCGACCACGGCCGAAGCACCGCAGACCAACGGCGCCGCGGCGAAGGCCCCCGAGCCCGTGAAGAACGAGGCCACAACGGAGGCCCCCGCGGAGGCCAAGGCTGCGGCCGAGGCGCCGGCCCCCGAGCACCGCAGGCAGCAGAGGGGCGACGAGCGGCGTCGTCAGGATCGCAAGCAGGACAGGGGCGGTCGCGGCGGTGGTGACGAGCAGGTGCAGAGCGGCATCCTCGACGTCCTTCCCGACGGCTTCGGGTTCCTTAGGACCGGGGGCTACAGCCAGAGCAAGGGCGACGTCTACGTATCGACCAGCCAGATCAAACGCTTCAACCTGAGGCGTGGAGACTACATCACGGGTCAGATCCGCCCGGCCCGTGAGGGCGAGAAGTACCCGGCGATGGTCCGCATCGAGACGGTGAACGGCCAGGAGCCCCAGAAGGGCCGCTGGCGCCCCAACTTCGACGATCTGACCCCGCTCTACCCCATGGAGCGGCTGCGTCTGGAGTGGAAGCCGAACGACATAGCCCCGCGAGTCATCGACCTTGTCGCGCCCATCGGCAAGGGCCAGCGTGGCATGGTGGTCTCGCCGCCCAAGGCTGGGAAGACGACGATCCTCAAGCAGATTGCCCAGTCCATCGCGGCCAACTACCCGGAGACCAGGCTGTTCGTGGTGCTCGCTGACGAGCGCCCCGAGGAGGTCACGGACTGGGAGAGGAGCGTGGAGGAGGCCGAGGTCGTGGCCTCGACCTTCGACCAGCCCGCGGACAACCACATCGCCGTTGCCGAGCTCGTCCTGGAGCGCGTCAAGCGCCTGGTCGAGGAAGGCGAGGACGTGGTGGTGCTGCTGGACGGTATAACGAGGCTCTCCAGGGCCTACAACCTCGCGGCCCCCGCCTCGGGACGCATCCTCTCCGGTGGTGTCGACTCGGCCGCGCTGTACCCGCCCAAGAAGTTCTTCGGCGCGGCGCGCAACATCGAGAACGGTGGGTCGCTGACCATACTCGCGACCGCGCTCGTGGAGACCGGCAGCAGGATGGACGAGGTCATCTTCGAGGAGTTCAAGGGCACGGGCAACATGGAGCTCAAGCTCGACAGGAAGCTCGCGAACCGCAGGATCTACCCGGCCATCAACATCGAGGACTCTTCGACGCGTAAGGAAGAGCTGCTTATGGAGCCGGCCGAGGCCCAGCGGGTCTGGCAGGTCCGTAGCATCCTGAACGCCCTGGACGCGGGCCAGAAGATAGAGCTTCTCATTCAGAAGCTCAAGGAAACCCGCACGAACCCCGAGTTCCTGCGCGAGCTTCAGCGCGTCCGCGGATAGGGCCGCTTCGCGGCCGGCGGGCAGGGTATAGTAGACGGGGAGTAGGGGAGAACGAAGCCCTGCTCCCTTTCTCTGCTCCCCACTCCCCTGAATTGCAGGGCGGCTGCGGTAGAATATTCGAGTAACGTCAAAAGCAGGAGGCGAAGATGAAGACTGGCATACATCCGGAGTACACGACTACCCTGGTGCGCTGCATGTGCGGCAACGAGTTCGAGACGCGCTCGACGGCGGGGGACACCATCACGGTCGACCTCTGTTCCGAGTGCCACCCGTTCTACACGGGCAAGCAGCGCATAGTCGACACCGGCGGTCGGGTGCAGCGGTTCCAGAACCGCCGCCAGGCCAGCCAGAACAGGAAGTAGGGCAAGGCGTCATGAGGGTTGGCGGACAGGCCATCATGGAGGGCGTGATGATGCGCTCTCCCAACTTCTGGGGGATGGCCGTCCGTACTCCTTCGGGCGACGTGGACCTGCGGGCGGAGCCGTTCAGCTCCGTCACGCGCCGCAGCAAGCTGTTCCGTATTCCAATCATCCGTGGGGCGCTCTCCCTCGGGGAGACGTTGTGGCTCGGCATGAAGGCGCTCACGGTCTCCACGAACATCGCCCTCGGCGAAGAGGAGGAGCTCTCCAGAAAAGAGATCGCCTTCACCCTCATCTTCGCGATGGTGCTCGGGTTCGGGCTGTTTCTCGTGGCCCCGGTGCTTGGGACCAAGGGGTTGGGGTCGGTGATCGGGATGAGCATCGAGAACCCCATAATCTTCAACCTCGTCGAGGGCGTTATCAGGATAGCGATCTTCGTCGCCTATATAGTGGGTATCTCGTTCCTGAGCCGAGACATCAAACGCTTCTTCGCCTACCACGGTGCCGAGCACAAGGCGATCAAGGTCTACGAGCGGGGTGAGGAGCTGGTACCCGAGAACGCCCGCAAGTTTGACACGAGCCACGTGCGCTGCGGGACGAGCTTTGTCCTATACGTCCTGGTGCTCTCCATCCTGATCTTCTCGCTGCTCGGTGTCGAGGGGTGGCTCTACATGCTGGCGAGCCGCATCGTCGTGATTCCCCTC
>DASUPX010000464.1:0-4127 GCA_036280905.1 Rubrobacter sp.
TGATCCGCGCCGGCGGTGCCCCCTCGTCGCCCTGCCTGGGAGCCTCGTGGCGGTTCGTTAGCGACGATTCTACCCGTCCTACCGGCCGCAGCGTGTACTCAACATCTTCCAACCCGTCCACCTCTCACGCCTCATTGTTAACCCAAACTACCAGGTCGCACTCCCCCTGTCCGCCGGCGAGCTCCAATCGACCTAAGCCCACATGTGCAAGCCGCCAGAAGCGATCGGCCACAAGCAACTAGCTGACAGCTGACAGCTGACGGCTGATAGCTAACAGCTAATAGCTTAAACTGGCCTGCGTGCTTGGATCCGGCTAGGTCGAAGGAGGGGCGAGATCAGGGACAAGATAGAGGCCGCGTTCGAGGAACGGGCTCTGCTGGATGTGGAGGAGTACAGGGACGCGGTCTTCGAGGTCATAGCCGCGCTTGACCGGGGGGAGTTGCGGGTCGCCGAGAAGCGGGACGGTGAGTGGCACTCAAACGCCTGGGTCATGAAGGCCATCAACCTGTACTTTGCGGCCGCCCAGATGCAGACCGTGAAGGCCGGGCCGTTCGAGTACCACGACAAGATCCCCACGAAAAAGAACCTGGCCGAGGCGGGCGTGCGGGTGGTGCCGCCCGGGACCGTGCGCTACGGGGCCTTCGTCGAGCCGGGGGTCGTGGTGATGCCCGGCTACGTCAACATCGGGGCCCACGTGGGAAGCGGGACCATGGTCGACACCTGGGCAACGGTCGGATCTGGGGCCCAGATCGGGCGCGGCGTGCACCTCGCCGGAGGCGTCGGCATCGGGGGTGTGCTGGAGCCGCCCGGGGCCATGCCCGTCGTAATCGAGAACGGCGCCTTCGTCGGCTCGCGCTGCGTGATCGTGGAGGGCGTGCGCGTGGAGGAGGAGGCCGTGCTCGGGGCGAACGTCGTGCTTACGGGCTCGACCCAGATCATCGACGTAACGGGCCCGGAAGAGGTGGTCCACAAGGGCCGCGTCCCGGCCCGCTCCGTGGTGGTGGCAGGTACCCGCACCAAGACCTTCCCCGCCGGCGAATACCAGCTCCAGACCGCCCTCATTATCGGGCAACGCAGGGCCTCCACGGACCAGAAAACCTCCCTTAACGACGCCCTGCGCGAGTTCGGGGTAAGCGTCTGATGAACAGACAGAGGCATGCCACACGTGCGGAACACCCGATGCGCCACCCATCCCGTCATCCCCGCCACCCATCCCGTCATTCCCGCGAAAGCGGGAATCCACAAGTTGCAGAAAACGCGGGCCTACAGGCCTGCACCATCCGCCAGGATCTGGCATGAGGGAACAGCTCCTCGATTATCTCCTCTTCTTTCTCGAACGCTCCAGCGTAACGGGGGCCGAGAAGCGGCTGTGCGACGAGCTGGAGGCAAGGATCCTTGCCTCCCCTGGCTGGGAGGTGGAGCGGATCTCGAACAACCTCGCTGTCCGCCGCGGGGCGCCTGACGCGTCGCGTCAGAGGGTGGTCCTCGCCGGCCATCTCGACACGGTGCCCGAGCCGGAGGGCGGCATCAAGGTGCGGGTCGAGGGCGACAGGGTGTACGGCAGGGGAGCCTCGGACATGAAGGCCGGGGACGCCATGATGCTGGCTTTGCTCGAGGAGATGAGCTGGGAGGAGAGCCGTTTCGAGCCCGTCTTCGTCTTCTACGAGCGCGAGGAGGGGCCGTACGCGGAGAACGGGCTGGAGGCGGTCTTCGCGGGGTGCCCGTGGGTGCTCGACGCTGGGCTGGCGCTCGTGCCCGAGCCCACTTCGGCGGCGCTGGAGGTAGGGTGCGTCGGGACCTCGCAGGTCGAGGTCACTTTCCAGGGAAAGTCAGCCCACGCGGCGCGTCCCTGGCAGGGGAAGAACGCGCTCACCATGGCCGGGGAGTTCCTCTCCCTGCTGCACGAGCGTCCCGCGGAGGAGGTGGTTGTGGAGGGGCTACCCTTCTACGAGGTGCTAACGCCCACGCTCGCCTGGGGTGGGAGGGCCAAGAACATCGTTCCAGATTCCTTCGTGGTCAACGTCAACTACCGCTTCGCGCCTGGCAGGGGCCTGGAGGACGTTACGCGGCTCTTCCGCGGTCTGCTCGGGGAAGGGGCCGCCTTCGAGGTCGTGGACTTTGCGCCGAGCGGGCCGGTGAGCCTGGAGAACCCGCTGTTGCGGGAGCTCATAGACACCGGCCTGGAGGTGCGGCCCAAGCAGGCCTGGACAGACGTGGCCCGTTTCTCCGAGCGGGGGGTGGCGGCGGCAAACTTCGGGCCCGGATTGCCTTCTCAGGCGCACCAGGAGACCGAATACGCGGAGCTTCCGCTCCTCGAAGATTGCTACTCGCACCTCGCCTCGTTTTTCAGGCATAATTAGGGGGCCGGCGAAGCCGGTGGGGATAGGTAAGCAAGGTTAGGGGAAAATATGGCGAAGAAGCTGGGAGCGGGGCTCAGTCGCAGGGAGTTCCTCAAGCTCGGCGGTGCCGGGCTCGCTGGGGCGGCGTTGATGGGGACCGCGGCCTGTGGCGGCGGTGGCGGCAGCGGCTCGGGGGAGTTGATCATCTCCTTCGGCCCAGATGACACGGGCACGCTGCCCAAGCTCATCAAGCAGTTCAACAAGTCTGGTGCGGGCTTCAAGGTCAAGCAGCGCGTCATGCCCTCGGACACCGGCCAGTACTTCGACAAGCTACGCACCGAGTTCCAGGCCGGCGGCGGCGACATAGACATCATCATCGGCGACGTGATCTGGCCCGCACAGTTCGCCGTAAACGGCTGGGTCGCCGACCTCTCCGACCGCTTCAAGGACTCCGACGAGTTCCTGCCAGGCCCCATGAGCGCCGCTACCTACCAGGGCAAGATCTACGCGGTGCCGTGGTACACGGACGCCGGTCTCCTCTACTACCGTCAGGACCTGCTCGACAAGGCCGGGTTCTCGGGCCCGCCGGAGACCTGGGACGACCTCATGGAGATGGCGGAGAAGGTCCAGAAAGACGAGGGCATCAAGAACGGCTTCGTCTACCAGGGCGCCGACTACGAGGGCGGCGTCTGCAACGGCCTGGAGTACATCAGGACCAACGGCGGCGACGTGCTCGACCCTGATGACCCGACCAAGGTCATCATAGACAGCGAGGGCACCGTGAACGGCCTTGCGGTCTGGAGGGAGACCATACAGAACGGCGTCTCGCCCCAGGCCGTGCTCCAGTACGCTGAGGACGAGTCGGCCGCCTCGTTCCTGAACGGCGAGTCCGTCTTTATCCGCAACTGGCCCTACATGTACGCTCTGGCCGGCACCCCCGACTACCCCGAGCTCGAGCCGGGACAGCTCGGCATCGCGCCAATCCCCGTCGACGAGCCGGGCAACCCGAGCTCGAGCACCCTGGGCGGATGGAACTACCTCATCAACGCCACCTCCGACAGCCAGGATGAGGCCTGGGAGTTCATCAAGTGGATAACCGACCCCGCGCAGCTCATAACGAACGCCGAGCTCGGCTCCAAGCTGCCAACCCGTCAGGAGCTCTACGACGACCCCGCGGTCCTCGAGAAGGTGCCCGTGGCCAAGCTTGGCAAGGACGCCATAATCAAGAACTCCACCCCGCGCCCGGTCTCCCCCTACTACTCGGACGTCTCACTGGAGCTCTCCGAGCAGTTCAACCAGTGCCTCGCTGGCAACACCACCCCCGAAGACGCAGCCTCGACCCTCCAGACGAACCTGCAGGAGATAATCGACCAGGGCGAGCAGGCAGCGGGCTAGCGCAGAGGCATCAGGCTACAGGTTACAGGCTTCAGGAAATATACCTGAGGCCTGTTGCCTGAGGCCTGAAACCTTTCTATTGGGTCCCGATAACCCCTGCTTCTATCGCCCGTACAGCGGCCTGGGTTCGGTCTGAGACGCCCAGCTTGGAGATTATGTGCTGGACGTGGATCTTGACGGTGCCGCGGCTGACCGTGAGGTTCTGGGCGATCTGGGGGTTGGTCTGACCCTTGCTGAGTAGGGCGAGTACCTCTACCTCCCTGGGCGTGAGCGACTCTACGCCCTCCCCCCCATCCCGACGCCCCGCGCCGACGGATGTGGGTATCCCCTCGTTCGGCCCTGGCCCTACCGGGTCCGCAGCGGCCGCGACCTCTATACTTCCTCCCTGATGGT
>DASUPX010000465.1:0-2508 GCA_036280905.1 Rubrobacter sp.
ACCGTCAGGATGTCGCAGCCGGCGGAGGACGGTAGCCCCCTCGTCGGCCTCAACCTCCCCCTGCTGGTGCGGGACAGGATCATCGGCGTGCTCGAGGCCTACGGGCCAGAGTCCCTGCTCGACCGGCAGAACGAGGAGACCCTGATAAGCCTCGCCAACCAGGGGGCCAGCGCCCTCGAGAACGCGCGCCTCTACGCCGACCTCGCCGAGCGCGAGAACCGCCTGCAGGAACTGATCCGCAAGCTGATAACCGCCCAGGAGGAAGAGCGCCGCAAGGTCTCCTACGAGGTGCACGACGGGCTGGCCCAGACGGCGGCCGGCGCCCACCAGCTCCTGCAGGCCTTCTCCCGCCGCCACCCACCGGACTCCGAACAGGGCCGCAAGGACCTGGACCGCGTCCTCCAGCTCGTGCAGCAGACGGTCGGGGAGGCCCGCTACGTGATAGCCGACCTGAGGCCGACCGCGCTCGACGACCTCGGGCTCGCCGCCGCCGTCCGGCTTCAGGTGGAGAAGGCCAGCGCCGAAGGCAACGAGGTCGACTACGAGGAGGCACTGGGTAGCGAACGACTGCCCACCGAGATCGAGACCGCCCTGTTCAGGGTAACGCAGGAGGCCCTGACCAACGTCCGCAAACACGCCCCCACAGCCCGCGTCAGGATCTCACTGCGCAGGTCGCCTGGCGGCGTCGAGCTCCAGGTGCGCGACTGGGGGCCCGGCTTCGATCCGGAGAAGGCCACCGACGGGGGCGGGCCGGGCGAACGCCTGGGCCTCTCCAGCATGCGCGAGAGGGTGGCCCTGCTCGGCGGCAACCTCGAAGTCCATAGCAAACCCGGAGAAGGCACCGAAGTCATAGCGGAGATACCGTCCACCAACGGTAAGGGGAGCTAGCAATATGGAACATACAGATACGCACGCAAAGCCGGCACGCCTCCTGATAGCAGACGACCACGCCCTCGTCAGGGAGGGCCTAAGGACCATGCTCTCCTCTGAAGACGGCATCCAGGTGATGGCCGAGGCGAACAACGGCCAGGAAGCACTCGCCTTGTGCCGGGATCTCCGCCCCGACCTCGTCCTCATGGACGTCAGGATGCCCGTCATGGACGGCCTCGAAGCCACCCGCCGCATCAAGAAAGAGATGCCCCAGGTGAGCGTGATGATGGTAACGATGCACGAGAACCCTGACTACCTCTTCGAGGCGATCAAGGCTGGGGCGGCTGGCTACGTGCTGAAGGACGCCTCTGGTGAGAGGTTGCTTGGAGCGGTAAGGCGGACTTTGGAGGGAGAGTCTCCGTTGAACCAGGAGCTAGCGATGAGGCTGCTCGTGAGGCTCGCCAGGGAAGAGAGTAACGGGGGAAACTCGAAGGGCGGCGCAGATGCGTCCGTTGCCTCCTCGCCCGCGAAGTCCAGGCCGGCGATAGGCCAGACCGACGGGCGGTCGGACAAACAGCTGAAGAGCCTCACGCCCAGGGAGGTCGAGGTGTTGAAGCTACTCAGCCAGGGCCAGACCAACCCCCAGATCGCCCGCAGCCTCCTCTTCAGCGTGAGCACCGTCAAAGCGCACGTGCGAAGCATCCTCAACAAGCTAGACGTCTCCGACCGGACCCAGGCCGCCGTCCGCGCCATCGAGTTCAGGCTCTAGTTAGCTATCAGCTATTAGCTTTCAGCTTTTGGTGGTGACCACCAGGAGCGGTTAGTATTCGGCTGGATGCGGCTGTTGTCTCCAGACGCGTGAGTCTCCTGGTGCGTCTACTAGCTCGATGCGCCAGGGGTAGAGCATCAGCACACCGAAATCCGGGTTCTCTGGCGTGTTCCATATCACTGCCGGGTCGTAGCCGACGGGCGCCGGCGCCCGCACGAACATCTCCCACGCCCTGCTCTTGCCTTCAGGTGTGTCGTCCCATTCGGCGCGGCAGTCGACGTAGACGGGCCTCCACGGGTCTTGTGGATCGAAATACGAGAGCGAGAGGTACGGGTTGTTGGCGAGGTGGCCGGTCTTCAGGGTGTAACGGTTGGTGGCGATGCGGCCGACCTTGCCCTCCCAGATCGGGTGCCAGATCCGGGATCTCGGCCTGCCCCTGGAGTCCACGGTTGCCACCGTGCACCGCTCGATGCCGTGCACGCGCTCCAGGAACTCGTCTTCGATATGGGCGAAAGCGGCTACGGGCTCGGCGTAGGGCATGCGGTCCCCTGTCCCCCTCGTTACTCTCTCGGCGGTTCGCCGGGCGTGCGGCCCTCCGGAGGGGGGCTTTCCGGCAGGGCCCGGCGGGAGACCCCTTCGCCCCCGGCTTGCTCGCCCACCCCGCTCAAGACATCCTGGAGTGTGTCCCGAACGTCCTCCAGCCTGCCCTTGAGCAACTCGTCGACCGTACCGTTGTTCTCGAGGCCACCGAGCACGTTCTCCACCGTGCCGAGGGCGTCCCCGACCCTGCCCGTCACCAGGTCTTCCAGGGCCCGGGTCAGGGACTCGAGGATCTCCGGATGCTCCGCCACGGTGTCAAGGGCGTGCCT
>DASUPX010000466.1:0-2077 GCA_036280905.1 Rubrobacter sp.
CCGATGCAACAGACCCGCGGCTAGTGCGGTGCGCAAGAGAGACCGGCTTCGAGATCTACAAGAGATCTAGAACTCTAAGCATGCTCTCAGGAACATCGCTTACCATAGCCCCGAAGCCTATCGGGGCTATGGTGAGAGCACGACTCGATGGAGCGCCGGGGTACAACAGGGATAGGCAGGTAAAAGATGAGACCGGGAACGCGCGTGCTGCTGGTGGAGGATGACCGTCTGATCGCCGAGTTCGTCGAGCCAGAGCTCGAACGGCTAGGCTTTCGCGTGCGGTGCGCTTACGATGGCCCCTCCGGCTTGGAAGCGGCCCGGAACTTCGAACCCGAACTCATCGTGCTGGACATCATGCTGCCGAAAATAGACGGGGTCGGGGTGTTGAAAGAGCTCAGGAGCGAGGGTGTTCGAACCCCGGTTATCATGCTTACCGCCCGCGACGCCACCATCGACAAGGTCCACAGCCTCGATCTCGGCGCGGACGACTACGTGACCAAACCCTTCGAGATGGATGAGCTTCTGGCGCGTATCCGGGCGCTTCTCAGGCGTACAGAAGGGGACGAGGTCCTGCGAGTAGCCGATCTGGAGGTTAACACCTCTACTCACGAGGTACGTCGTAAAGAACGGAAGATAGACCTCACCGCTCGGGAGTATGCTCTACTGGAGTTCATGGCCCGCCATCCCAACAGGGTCCTCTCCCGGGAGCTGCTCCTGAGTCAGGTGTGGGACCGTGGGTTCGGTGTCACCACCAACGTCGTCGAGGTCTATATCGCCTACCTCAGAAAGAAAGTAGACGGGCCCGGAGAGCAGCGTCTG
The DNA here is from genome assembly GCA_036280905.1 of Rubrobacter sp. GTDB lineage: Bacteria > Actinomycetota > Rubrobacteria > Rubrobacterales > Rubrobacteraceae > Rubrobacter_D. The sequence continues at coordinate 820 of DASUPX010000466.1, forward strand.
ATCCAGACGCTCAGGGGCTCGGGGTACGCGTTGAAGGGAGCGTAGGTGTCGCTGCCCATCAGGTGGCGTCTGACGCTCTTCATCGCCCTGGTCATCGGCGTGATACTGCTCGTCCTGGGCACCACCCTTTACCTCTTGAACAGGGCCGCGCTGCTCGACAATATCGAGGACACCGCCCGAAGACAGGCGACCGCAGCCGCCCAGAACCTCGGGTCTGGCGAAGGCTTGAGCGACGCCTACGTCGAGCAGCTTGCCTTCGACGGGGTTGCCGTGATCGTCCGGGACGAAAACGGCAAGGTTCTGCGTACGGAGAACCTTCAAACGAAAAGCATTGCCAACGAGACCGTTTGGCGAAAGGCCGTCAACTCCGGGGGATCCGCCACCGGAACGGCCACGCTCACCGACGATGACCCATACTACGTCTACGCGGTGCCCATAGACCCACCAGGTGACAGCTCCGCGCGGGTGGTCGAGGCGGTAAAGCCCTACGAGCCTGCCCTGGAGACCCTCGAAGTATTCGGGAGCGTACTATTCGCCGGTATTGGATCGGCCTTTATCCTGTCAATCGGTGGCGCTTACCTTCTGGCGCGTACGGCCTTGAGGCCCATAGGTGCCGTGACGGATGCCGCCCGAGAGATGGGAGAAGGGGATCTCTCGAAGCGGCTGCCCGTGGCAAACCCCGGCGACGAAGTTGGGCGTCTCGCCACCACGATAAACGGCCTGCTCTCGCGCCTTGAGGCTGCCTTCACCCGCCGGGAGGAGGCCCTCGAGCGCCAGCGGCGCTTCACCGCCGACGCAAGCCACGAGTTGCGCACGCCCCTCACCACCATAAGCGGCCATGCCAGGATGCTGGACGAGTGGGCGCTGGAGGAGGATCCGGAGCGGTCGAAGCGAAGCGTCGGCGCTATCCGCGGGGAGGCCGGGCGGATGAGAAGCCTCGTCGAGTCGCTCTTGGCCCTGAGCCGTGGCGATGAAGACGCCGGCCTCGATGTCGGACGTCACGACCTCGCCGAAGTGGCCGAGGAGGCCGTGCGGGCGGCCCAGGAGGCCGCGGAAGGGAGGGTGTCCGTCGAGTACGCCCCCCCGGCGCGCGCGTTCGAGGCCACCTTCGATAGAAGCCGCGTCCTCCAGGTCGCCTCCATACTTCTGGACAACGCCGTGAAGTACACGCCACAGGGCAGCGTTACGGTGCGGTTGCTGGAAAGAGATGGACAGATGGCTCTGGAAGTCTCGGATACGGGCGTCGGTATCCCCGAGG
>DASUPX010000467.1:0-3249 GCA_036280905.1 Rubrobacter sp.
ACCGTTTCCTGCGTCTTCGTAGAGCGCGGATTCTCCCGTGCCTTCGGCCGGGTGGAGAAGCAGCCTCAGGGAGTCGGTCGGCTTCTCGGCGGTGTGGGAAGCGTCGGGTCCCATCGGTATCGCGGTGTTTGCCTTGAGGTACAGGGCGGGCTCTCCCAGGGGGGCGTGCGCCAGGATGTGCGCGGGGCCGTCCAAGCGTTTACCGCTGTAGTAGTGGAACCAGGTGCCCTCCGGCAGGTACACGTGGCGGTGTTCGACGCCGGGGCGGGTTATCGGGGCGACGAGCAGGGCGTCACCGAGGAGGAACTCATCGTCGGCGCTGTAGGTCGACTCGTCTTCCGGGTACTCGAAGAGGAGGGGGCGAAGAATCGGGGCCCCCGTCCTGTGGCAACCTTCGAAGAGCGTGTACAGGTAAGGCAGCAATCGCTGGCGCAGTTTGATCATCTCGCGGCACACGGACTCGTAGGGCTCTCCGAAGGCCCAGGGCTCCTGTGGGCGGGTGCCCAGGGTGGTGTGGTTGCGGCAGTAGGGTTGGAAGACCCCGAACTCGTACCAGCGAGCCAGAAGCTCCGCGTTGGTGTCGCCCCCGAAGCCTCCTATGTCCACGCCGGCCCACGCCACGCCGGAGAGCGCGAGGTTCTGGAGCTGGGGCAGGCTCATCCACAGGTGCTCCCACCAGGAGGAGTTGTCCCCCGTCCACTGCATGGCGTGGCGCTGCAGCCCGGCGTAGCCGGCGCGGGTGATAACGAAGGGGCGCTCATCTGGGCGCAGGGCCAGCAGGCCCTCCCTCGCGGCGCGGGCCATCAGGGAGCCGTAGGTGTTGTGGATCTGGGCGTGCCACCTTGCCTCGCCCTTGTGACCGCCGGGGTGGACCACGTTGTCTGGCATGGTGGCACCATCAGGGATGAAGAGGGCTGGCTCGTTCATGTCGCACCAGATGCCGGATACCCCCGGGTCGGTGAGGACCTTCTGGTTCTGACCCCACCACTCGCGCGTCTCCGGGTTGGTGAAATCTGGGAAGGCGCATACGCCGGGCCAGACGGCGTTATGGTACTCTTCGCCGTCCCGTGTCTTGCAGTACAGGTCTTTCTCCCGGCCCTCGGTGTAGACAGAGTAGTTCTCGTCCACCTTGACGCCGGGGTCCACGATGGTGACGACGCGGAAGCCCTGCTCCGCGAGGTCCGAGATGAGGCCCTTCGGGTCGGGGAAGCGGTCCTCGTTCCAGGTGAAGACCCTGTAGCCATCCATGTAGTGGATGTCGAGGTAGATCACGTCGCAGGGGATGTCACGCTCCCTGAAACCGCTGGCGACCTCACGCACCTGGTCTTCGTTCATGTAAGAGTAACGGCACTGCTGGTTGCCCAGAGACCAGAGCGGTGGCATGGGGGTACGCCCCGTGAGCTCGGTATACCGGTCCACGACGTCGGCCGGGGTCGGGCCGCAGAAGACGTAGTAGACGACCGCGCCACCCTCGGCCCCGTAGTAGGCCCGGTCCTCGTCCGCGAGCGCGAGGTCGAACTCGACCCTGTGCGTGTTGTCGAAGAAGAGCCCGTGGGCCTTGCCGTCGACGAGCGAGAAGGTGAAGGGTATGGAACTGTATAGGTTGTTGAAGGACGCGGTATGGCCCAGAGGTGGATCCACGTTGTAGAAGATCTGGTGTGATCCCGTCTTCTCCAGCCCGCTGGTCCGCTCACCGCAGCCGAAGTACCTCTCTCCCGTCTCCCGCCGTTTATATAGCCGCACCGGGCTTCCTAGCGGCTCCGAGAATATGTCGGCTCCCGCGGTCTCCACGGCGCCCATCCCGAGCTCCGGGTCGTCAACCGCGAACTTCCGGCCCGAGCCGTCCGAGAACCCGATGCGCAGAGGGCTCAGCGAGATTCGTGCGCTCGCCGCGGTGGTCGAGAGCGTTAGCTCCTCGTCCGACTCTTGCATCGAGACCTCGACTGGATCCCAGTTCTTCCTGGCTATGGCTTCGGAGTCGTAACTCGGCGGACCGCCGGCTGGGAACATGCCGACGCGGAAGAGGTCGGGGGCGAGGGCCGTGATCTCCACAGTGGTAGAGCCGGCCCTCAGCCGCAGGCTGTTGTCGTCGTGATCCAACAACTCACCCACGCCTAGAGGTCTATATCTTCCAACCGTCTCGGGCTGCTTTTCAAAGGTCTCGGACAATGTTCCTCCCTACGGTCGTCACAGCACCCTACAGCCCTTCGGGCCCGCGCTTGCCTGCACGCTCGGGCTTTTACGCCCTTCGCTTGTCGGCACGGCGCTTCGCGCCTTTTCGGCCTACTGGTTGAGGGTGGCATTCTACTTGGTGTTTACGGCTCCGGCCAGGATTATAACGGCGGTGCTGAGGGCTACTACGAGGTAGAGTGCGTAGCCGAGCCCTGTTAGTTCGGCCATGAAGCCGATGAATGGCGGGCCGACCAGGAAGCCTGTGTAGGCCGCGGTGGTGACGGCGGCGATGGCGGGACCTGTGGAGCCCCCGCTGCGTCCCGCGGCGCTCAGGGCCGTAGGGAAGACTATGGAGAACCCAGCCCCGGCACAGGCGAACCCGACGAGGGCCACGATCGGGTTGGCGGCGGCCAGCGCGACCCCCAGCCCTACGGCAGCAATGATCCCACAGGCGCGGACAAGCGCGACGGGGCCGAGCAACTCCGTGAACCTGTCCCCGAAGAGACGGCCGAAGGCCATGGACAATGAGAACGCGGCGTATCCGGCGGCGGCGAAGCCCGGGCCCGTCCGCAAGGTGTCGTCCAGGTAGACGGCGCTCCAGTCTCCCATAGCGCCCTCCCCGAGAAGCACACAGAATGAGATGATGCCGAGCCCAAGCAGCGCCCGCGACGGACGGACGAATGCGGGCGTTCCCTCCTCCGCGGCATCCGCGCTGGAAGGCAAGAGAGACCCGTAAGCAAAGGCAAAGGCTATGGCGGTCAGGATGGCGACAGCCGTGAAGTGGGGGAAGGGGTCGATGCCGCGGGATGCCAGCAGACCGCCGAGGGCTGCCCCGCCGAGGCCCCCGAAGCTCCAAGCGGCGTGAAAGGAGGACATGATCGATCGCCCATACCCACGCTCTACTGCTACGGCCTGGGCGTTCATGGCCACGTCGAGCCCGCCGTTGGCCGCCCCCACCAGCATGACCGCGAGCACGAGCAAAGGCAGGCTCGGGGCCAACCCCGGCGTCAGGAGCGAGACCGAGAGCGCGAGCGCGCTCAATCCGACGATGCGCCTGCTACCGAACCTGGATACCAA
>DASUPX010000468.1:0-7268 GCA_036280905.1 Rubrobacter sp.
CCACGCCCGCAACGAAGCCGGAGGGTAGGCCTGGCATGCCGCCGAGTGCCCCGACCGAGGAGGCCACTACGAGCGCGACGGCCGAAGCGCAGACGAGCACGACCACGCCGGCGAGGAACCGGGCGAACCCGCCTACCCTCCCGCGGCCGTCGTCCGGGGCGTCTCCGGAATCCTCATCCGGGTCGCGCGTCGCCTCTGCCCCGGCGCGGCTTCGGATGAAGATGCTGACGAGGACCGGGATCACCGTCACGGCCACTATGAGCGAGGCGAGGAGGGCCAGGGCCACGGTGATAGAGAGCGGAACGAAGAACCTCGAGACGATGCCGCCGACGAGGGCGAGCGGGAGGAAGACGGCCGTCGTGGTAAGCGTCGAGGAGGTGATGGCGCTCGCTACCTCCGTGGTGCCCTTGAGGGCGGCCTCCTCGGGCTTGTAGCCGTTCTGCACGTAGCGGTAGGAGTTCTCCAGCACCACTATGGCGTCGTCGACCACACGCCCCACGGCGATGGTCAGGCCAGCCAGCGTGATGATGTTGAGCGTCAGGTTATCCGCCCACGAGAAGAGGAGCGCGGCGAGCACCGAGGTGGGCAAGGATACGGCCGTCACAAGCGTGGCGCGCAGCGAGCGCAGGAAGGCGAAGATCACGAGTATCGCCAGCACGGCGCCGGCGAGCGCCTCCTCCACGAGCCCGTTGACAGACTCCTCGACGTCGTTTGCGGAGTTGAGCACGACCACGACCTGATCCTGGCCGATCTCGTCCCGCACGTCTTCTAGCACCTTCTCGACGTCGGCCGCGACCTCTACGGTGTTGGCGTCGGTCTCCTTTATGACGTTCAACCCCAGGCTCGGCTCCCCGTTGGTGCGTGAGACGCCGGAGAGGTCCGAGTCGACCTCCCGCACCTCAGCCACGTCGCCGAGCAACACCGGCTCCGGTTCCTCGGCCGCGGGCGCGGCGGTGGGCGGCGCGGTAACACCTGTCGGGGCCGCACCGGTCGGAGCCCCGGCAGGGGCGGAGGAGCCGGCCGCATCGGGCGCAGCACCCCCTGGGATGCCCCCGGAAGATGCTCCTGTCGGGGCACCGGTCGGGGCTCCAGTCGGGGCCGCGCCCGTCGTGCCGCCTTCCACCCCGACGGGCAGGTCCTCGAGGGCGCTTATGCCGCCGAGGCCGCTGGTGGTTGTTACGGGGGTCTCGCGCCCGTCCACAGAGACGCTACCGACGGGGGCGTCAACCTCGGCCCCGCTTATCGCGCCGACCACGGCGTCCGTGGTCAGGCCCTTATCCTTCAGCTCCGCCGGGTCGAGGTCGACCTTGATCTGCTTCTCCGCGCCGCCGATGAGGTCCACGCTCGAGACGCCATCCACCTCTTCTATGGCGGAGACGACGTCGTTCTCGGCATATTCTGTGAGGTCGGCGAGGTTCCCGTCTCGGGCCGCCAGCGAGAGCGAGAGGATGGGGAACTGCGAGGCCGACTGGCTCTCGACCTCGGGCTCGCCGGCCTGCGAAGGCAACGAGATGCCGTCGAGGGCGGCCTGGAGATCGCTTTCGGCCTCCTCGGTGTCCTGGTCGAGGTCGAACTCCACCAGCACGACCGAGAAGCCCTGCGCGGACGTGGACCGAACGGACTCGATGCCCTGCACCCCGTTTATGGCATCCTCAACGGGCTGGGTGACCTGCTCGTCCACGAGGTCGGGCCCGGCGCCTGAGACAGGGGTCGAGATGGTTACGATGGGGAACGAGATGTCGGGCAACAGCTCCTGGTTGAGTTGCGTCGTCGCGTAAGCCCCGCTCCCTATAAGCAGCAAGGTCGCCAGGATCACGACCGACTTGTTGCCCAGGCACCAGCGGACGATCCTCTGCATCAGCTCTCCTCCCCAGCGGTCCCGAAGCTATCGGCTACCAGCTTGAGCCCTTTAACGAACGCACTGGCCTCATCATCGGTCATCTTGCTCAAAGCGGCCTGCAAGGGACGCCTGCGCTTCTCCACGATGGTCCTGGCTACCTCGTGCATTCCCTCTACATAATCGACGAGCACGACCCGCCTGTCCGCCGGATCGTTGTGCCTGCGGACCATGCCGTGCGCGGTGAGCTTGTCCACGAGCTGCGTCGCGGCGGGCGGTGAGACCCCCAACTCCTCGGCCAGCTTGCCCACCGACCTCGGTCCCCGGGTCAGCGCGATCAGAACCTGAATGTGGCCCGGCGAAACCTGAACGTCAGGTAACCCGCGGTGCGCCATCTCTCCGAACTCCACCGGACTGGGACGCTCGACCAACCGCATCAACGTTGGTAGCAACATCAACGTCTCGTCGACGAGCTTCTCCCGATCCACGTGAACGCTCCTACAAAACTTAAGTCGCTTACACAATTACCTCAGATGCTATCCTGGGTTGGTAGATTGTCAATAGAAAAAGTGGTTGATGCCTTCCGGTACGACCGCGGGCGTGGATAGTTTCCGAGGAGGTTCGATGAAACTGAGGATTGCGGTGGCTCTCGGGGGTGGCATAGGCGGCCTCGCGCTCTACAATCGGTGGTTGGAGGCGCTAGGCGGCGAGATCCCCGACCGGCTCGGTGGCCGGAGGCACCGCTACCGGTGGAGGGGGCATGACCTCGTCTACTCTGTGGCCGGGGAGGGTGAGCCCTTGCTCCTTGTGCACGGCATCTACGCGGGGGCCTCCTCCTTCGAGTTTCGGAAGAACTTCCGGGAGCTATCCAGAAGCTTCAGGGTGTACGCCCTGGATCTTCTGGGGTGTGGGATGTCCGACAGGCCCGACCGTCGTTACGGGACGGAGGATGTCACCTCGCAGATCGAAGACTTCGTGCGGGAAGAGATCGGTGGCCAGGCCCACCTCGTCGCCAGCTCACTCTCCGCGGCGCTCGTGGTGCCAGCAGCCGTGCGCAGCCCACGGCTCTTCCGAAAGCTCGTCCTCATATGCCCGACCGGCTACGGCACCCTCGACCGTCCGTCGGGGAGGCTGGGAGATGTTGTATACGGCCTCTTCCGGACCCCCGTTCTCGGGAACACGCTCTACCACACCATCGTCTCCCGGTGGGGTATTCGCTACTACCTGCAGGGCATGACCTACCACGACCCCCGGTTCGTGTCCGGGGACTTGATCGAGGACTACTACCGGATTGCCCACCAGCCGGGGGCGAAGTATTTCGTCTCCGCCTTCGTCTCAGGCAAACTAAACCTCGGGGTCGCCGACTTGTGGTCGCGCGTGCCGCACCGGACCCTCATCTGCTGGGGTCTCGAGGCAAAGACGGCCCCAGCTGGTCAGGCGCAGCGTTTCGTGGCGAACAACCCCCGCTCCGAACCGCGCCTCTTCAAGAACGCCGGCCTCCTGCCCCACGACGAACGGGCGGAGACCTTCAACGAAGAGGTGAGAACCTTCCTGGTAGGAAAATCGTCGAACTCCTCGTAGCGGGGGGTCGCGGCGTCTGGGAAAGGCGGTTCGTAGTTGGGCGGTTCGCGAACCGCCCCTACAGGGGTTTGGAGATCACGGTGCCGGTAGGCCGCCGACACGGGACCGTGGGGGTTTCGATGCCGGTGAACCTTGCGGGGCTATGGGTTTGCGGGGGCGGCTTTGTTGGAGCGTCTCTTTCGCAGGTATGAGGTTACGCCTTCCACCGCCAGCGAGAAGCCCAGCCAGGCCCATCCCACGCCGAAGAGTATCCAGAGCGCGGCGCCGAAGGTGCCCAGGTCGCGCGAGAAGGAGATCAGGCCCGCCAACGACCCGAGGACGAAGGGCAGGAGGCCCCAGGAAGGCAGGGCGCCATCGCGGGGGGAGGTAACGGCGAAGAGGATAGAACCGACGGCCAGGACTATCAGGCCGATGCGGAAGGTGTGGTAGGCCGGCGCGGTCACGATAAACATGTCGTCGATGCCCAGCCAGTACAGGCCTATATCTCCGGCCGTGACCATGAGCAGCCCCAGGGCGGCCACGAAGAACCCGATCTTCTGCAGTAGGCCAGAACGGTCTGACTGGCGCAGCTGGAGGCCGATCAGGCCGAGGAGCAGGAGCACCGGGGCCGGCCAGAACAGCTTCCAGAACACGTTCGGGGTGTGAAAGGCGAAGTTGGAGATGTAGACGCCCGTGGGGGTAAGCGCCCACAGCGCCCCTCCTGGCACGCACAGCAAGCCACTCCACCTGACGACGAACGACAACAGCCTACGCAGCATTAGTAGTGGGGAAGGGGGCCGCCGGCGTCCTTGATGATGTAGTCGTTGAACATCTTCTTTACCACGGCGGGGTTCGCCGAGGCGATGTTCTTATCCATTTTCGGGTCCTTCTGGAGGTCGAAGAGGTAGGGGTTGGAGCCGTCGTAGAGGCAGAACATGGCGTGCTTATCGTCGCGGGTCCAGACGTGGTCGTGGTAACCGGCGGTGAAGTAAGGTCTCGCCTCGGGCTCCTTACCATCGAAAAATACCGAGAGGTCCTGGCCCTGCATCTGCGGGTGCCGCCCCACGCCCATCGAGCCCAGGATGGTGGGGGCCACGTCGTGGGTGGAGGCGTAGTGGTCGCTCCTCTCGCCCGCACGCTTCCCGCCGGGATGACGAACGAAGAAGATGGTGTCCATGAGCTCGGGATAGAGCGCGCTTACGACCTTGCCAGCGTAGCCGTGCTCCCCGAAGGCGTGGCCGTGGTCGGACATCACGATCAGCATGGTGTTGTCGAGCACGCCCAGGTCATGCGCCTTGTCCAGAAAGTGTCCTAGCCAGTGGTCCGTCATGGTTACCTCGGCTGAGTAGCGCGCGTGCATCCGCTTCAGCTGGGCCTCGGTCAGCCAGTCTGAGGGGCCGCTGCTGGAGGTGACCGGCTCGGGTCCGTCGAAGCCGTCGCTGTAGAGGTCGATGTACTTTTGCGGCGGGTCCCACGGCTCGTGCGGGTCGTAGTTGTCCACGAACATGAAGAAGGGCTGGGCCTCCTTCGCCATCTCCAGGTAATCGGCCGCTTTGGTAAACACCTGCGGGGCGAACCAGTCCTCCTCGCTCTTGCGGCCCATGGTGTTGGCCCAGTACTGGCGCATGATCTCCGCAGAGTGCTCGGCGCTCGGGCCGCCGACCAGGGTATTCTCCATCTTCTTCTCGGAGGCCGGTGACTGCGGCCTGAAAAAGTCCCTCTCCTGGCCCCTGATGAAATCGAAGGCGTGAAAGCCACGGTGCATGTCGTAGTACGGCCTGAACTGGTGAAGCGTGTCCGTGACCATCAGGTTGAAGAACCCTTCCTTCACCAGGATCTCGGCGAGCGTCACCTGATCCCTGGGGATGGGCTGCCAGCCCCAGAGGTTGACGTCCTCGCTGTACCACTTCTGCCAGTCCCTGAACGGGAAGGTCCTGATGCCGGTGTGTATGGCGCGCCGCGCCAGGATGGTCGGCAGCGACTCGGGGTGCGAGCGGTCGAAGATGAGGCTCTCCTTGGCGAGAGCATCGAGGTTGGGGGTCTCTATCCAATCGTTCCCGTAGACGCCGAGGTGGTCCCTCCTGAGGCTATCTATGATGACCAGTATTACGTTCATTCTCGATCCCCCGCTCGGAAGGTACTCGTCGGATACGTGCGTGAGGTTGGTCAGCATGGGGCTGCAGCCGGCCGTGCCGAGCATGGCGGCCCCGGCCGCGCCGGCACCGGCCGCCTTCAGAAAGTCCCTGCGCGTGAGGGTGCGGTCCTTCATCCCGTATCCTCGGGCGCGGCGTGTTTCTCTCGGGCATGCCGTGTTCTGGTATCTCTTTGCAAGGTCTTCCTCGTCATGATTCGAATCAACCGCCGGAGATTGTAGCGAAGAGCGCCTCCGTCCGCAGGATTCTACTACGTCAGCCCCTAAACTCGCACCAGGCGGGAGGTTGGTCTAATGTATGCGCGGCAAACCACGTCTAGAAGGATGGGCATGCACACGATCAGGAATACCCCAGAACGTCCCCTCTCCCCGGCGCGTTGCTCGTGAACTGGCTGGTCACGGGCGGCTGCGGCTTTATCGGAACGGCCCTGATCCGGACCCTCATGCAAGAGGGTGACCACGGAATAAGGGTGGTGGATAACCTGGCCGTTGGGACCAGGGAGGATCTGGCAGCGGCCGGCGACTTCGTAGAGGTCTCGCCGGACGGGCCTGGCCCCATCTCCGCCGGCGGGCGGGTCGAGCTCCTCGTCGGCGACATACAGGATGCGGGGCTGGCGCTCGGCGCCGCCGAGGGCGCCGACGTGATCGTGCACCTCGCCGCCAACACGGGGGTTATGCCCTCCGTGGAGGATCCCCGGGCTGACTGCATGAGCAACGTTATCGGCACGCTGAACTTTCTGGAGGCGGCCCGCCACAACGGCGTTGACCGCTTCGTGTTCGCCTCCAGCGGAGGAACGGTCATCGGGGACGCCGAGCCGCCGATACACGAGGAGATGGTCGCCCACCCGGTGGCCCCCTACGGGGCGAGCAAGCTCGCCGGGGAGGGCTACTGCTCGGCTTACTTCCAGACCTTCGGCATAGGGACCGTCGCCCTGCGCTTCGGCAACGTCTACGGTCCACTCTCCGGCCACAAGAACAGCGTGGTCGCGCGCTTCCTCAAGCGGGCGATGGACGGCGAGGTGCTCGAGATCTACGGCGACGGCACCCAGACCCGCGACTTCATCTTCGTGGACGACCTGATCCGGGCCATCCGACTCTCGGCCACGAAGGACGGCGTCGGCGGCGAAGTGTTCCAGATCGCCACGAGCGCGGAAACCACCGTACAGGAGCTGACGGACAGGCTCCTCCCCGCCATGGCCGCCGCCGGTCTGGAGGGCGTAGAGGTCCGTAACACGGACGCCCGCCGCGGGGAGGTTCGCCGCAACTACGCCGATACCTCGAAAGCACACCGGATGCTCGGCTGGAAGGCCGAAGTGGGCCTCGACGAGGGCCTCAAGCGCACCGTTGACTGGTTTGTGCACGAGTAAGTAGAGCCGTTAGCTTTCAGCTTTCAGCGGTCAACCAGGAAGCTGAAAGCTGCCCGGAGGTCGCCGTATTGATGGGCTGAACAGGAAGGCCCTACGCGACGGCTTTCGGCGAGTTTTAGCGGCTCCGGCGATTAGCAGGTTGACGACCAGAGCCAGGATCGCGGTGTTGTAGAAGAACGAGAAGGCCCCGTGCGCCGACGTGGTCCTGCGCACCACCCGCGACGTCACCTCTACCTCGGGGGACGTGAAGGTCGTGCCGACCCCGAAGGCATAGTAGTCGAAGTCGAGCGCGTCGGTTCCTCTCTCCGGGGAATCGAAGCCCGCCGGGAGACGCCTCATCGCCGTAATAGAG
>DASUPX010000469.1:0-4001 GCA_036280905.1 Rubrobacter sp.
CTATGATGTCCTCAACGCGGGAACCATTCGAGGCCGCATCAACTTCGGCCACGCGCTGTTCCTCGAGCCTCCGGCGTACCTGGGCTAGCTCGTTGCTAAGGCGCAGTTGCTCGTCCGAGTGTCGTCGCTTGAGTGAGGAGATCTCCTCTTGCAGGCCCTCTGCCTTGCGGGTCGCCTCGATGCGGTCCCGCTCCTTCTCCTGTAACTCGTCGGCCCGCGAGGATACCTCCTCCTGGGCCGCTTTCAGGGCCGCGTAGGCCTCTTCCAGGTCGGTCCTGAGGCTCTCTACCTCTCCTTCGAGGCTTTCGATCAGGGCTCCAGCAGCCTCCATGCCCTCCGCGAGCCCGGCCAACGGGTCTCTGGGATCCTCGCTCATGTTCGATTTTCCTGTAATACCCAAATCACCACCTTGCCGGAAGGTTAACGCCTGGCAAGCGCCTGGTAAAGTCTAGATTCCTACGAGTTCGGCCGCGTGCGATCGTCATAAACATCGACAGGACGGGCTTGGATGCTTACTGGTTGCTTGCGCAGCCGGGGCAGAGACCCTCGACGACCATCGTCGCGCGCGTGACCTCGTAAGGGGTGTTCTCCCTGATGCTTGCCTCCGCGCCGGCGAGGTCTACGCCGGGGATCTCGGCTACCTCGCCACAGCTCGTGCACCGGATGTCCAGGTGTGGCTCGACGTTCAGGTCATAGCGCGTGGGTGACTCGGACCAGTGTTTGGAGCCTATTACCCCAACCTCTTCTAGCACGGAGAGGGCCTGGTAGACCGTGCCGAGCGCCACCCGCGGATTCTCACGCTTGACGATCAGGTAGACGTCCTCGGCGGAAGGATGTCCCTTGGCCCTCGACAGGGCCTCCAGAACCGCCCTGCGCTGGGAGGTCAGCGTGTACCCCGACCGGCGCAACTTCTCCCTTACGGAGGGTGCATCGGAGACGCCATCGTGAAGTGTTGGACGATCAGTAACCATTCCTGATCTCGAGTTTATCATACGGCGTTTTACGCGTTGGGGTGTACCATAACCACCAGATGTCGCTTATCCTCGATGCCCTGGCAAACCTGTGGCGCCTGGTACGCAACGCCCGCGTGCGTCTGCTCGCCAGACCGCCGGACTTCGTGTGGGTGGAGGTTGGCGGCCCGCTGGACGAGTTCGAGACGCCCGTCGGCTTTCTCCGGCGCCGGCTCTCGCCTGGTCCCACCCCGCCTACCCTGGAGCGTCTGCGCGCCAGGCTGGATCTCATCTCCTCGGACGGCCGTCCCCGTGGCATCATTCTGCGTATCAAGAACCTGGACGCCGGCTGGGCTGCCATCGAGGAGTTGCGCGGCGAGATCCTGGCCTTCAGGGAACGGGGACACCGGGTGGTGGCGTACCTTGGGGATCCCGTCGACACCCGTTCCTACTACCTGGCGTGCGCGGCGGACGAGATACTCGCCACCCCGCTCGCCGACCTGAACGTCACGGGGCTCCGCGCCAGGGTGGACTTCATCAAGGACGCACTCGACAACTTCGGGGTGGAGGTAGAGGTGGTGGCCGTCTCGCCGTACAAGTCGGCGGGCGAGCGGTTTGTGCGCGATGACTTCTCCGAAGAATCCCGCGAGCAGGTCGGGCGTCTGCTCGACCGCCGTTACGGGGAGGTGGTGCGCGCCATCTCCCAGGGAAGGAGCATCTCCTACCGGGAGGCGGAGAGGAAGATAGATCTGGCCCCCTACGGCGCGCGGGGTGCCCTCTCGGAAGGGCTCATCGACGGCGTTCTCTACGAGGATGAGTTGCCGCACAGGCTGGGTTCCGGGGCCGGGAGGGCCCGGCTCGCCGAGTGGCCCCGGGCGAAAAGGTCACTACGCATTCCTTACCGGAGGCGGAGCAGGAAGAAGGTCGCGCTTGTAAGCCTGACCGGGACCATCTCCCGGGGAAGGAGCAGGAGGCTACCGGTCCCACTCCCATTCGCGGGAAGGGAGCAGGCAGGGAGCGAGTCCGTGGTGGCGGCATTGCGGCTCGCTGAGAGAAATCCGAGGGTCTCCGCCGTCCTTTTGCACGTCGATTCGCCCGGCGGCGACGCGCTGGCATCGGACCTGATCTGGCGCGAGGTCGAGCGCACAAACACGAAGAAACCCGTGGTGGTCCTGATGGGAAACGCCGCGGCTTCGGGCGGCTACTACGTCTCCGTCCCCGCACGCCACGTTATCGCCCGTGGCGGCACGGTTACCGGCTCCATAGGCGTGTTGACCATTCGGCCGATCGCCAGCGGCCTCTACGAGAAGCTTGGCATCAATCCCGCCGCGATCGAGAGGGGGGAGCGCGCCGGATTGCTGGACCTCAGCCGCCGCCCCGACGATGAGGAGCGACGGGTTGTCGAGGGCCAGATCCAGAGGGTCTACGACGAATTCAAGGACCGGGTCGCCCGGGGACGCGACATTGATGCCGCTGAACTGGAGCCCATGGCTGGCGGCAGGGTGTGGACCGGTGAGGAGGCCCTCGAGCTCGGGTTGGTGGATGAGATCGGGGGCTTCCGGCAGGCGTTGCGCAGGGCCAGGGAGCTTGGTGGAATACAACGCGACGTGCCTGAGGTTCTGCTAAGAATCACGCCGCCCCGCAGTGAAAGGCCGACCCCGGGCGAGCCCGCGCAGGTGCTCATCGAGCTGGTAGGTGAGGTATGGGGAGGTGTATCCGACCTTGGCGCGGGCGGTGTCAGGTTGCTAACGCCGTACGAGATTCGGGAAGACTGATAGCATCTGCGCCTGTGGGCCGCGGGCTGGAAGGAAGCGCGACTTGAGCGAAGTCTCCAGAAAAGGCGTTGACCGGAGGGCCATGGCCGGACTGTCGGCCGGGCATCTCTTCACCGACCTGAACCAGGGCGCGGTCGCGGCGCTGGTTCCTTTCCTGACGGCGGAGCGCGGTATCTCGCTCGCTGCGGCCGGCGCGCTCGTGTTCGCGGCCACGGTCAGCTCCTCGATCGTGCAGCCGCTCTTCGGTATTTTCTCGGACAGAAGGCCGATCCCGGCGCTAATGCCGCTTGGCGTCTTGCTCGCGGGGTGCGGCATGGCACTAGTCGGTGTGGCCCCGAGTTATCCCCTGATCCTGCTCTGCGTTGTGGCCAGCGGGATCGGGGTGGCCGCCTTCCACCCGGAGGCGGCGCGGTTCGCAAACTACGTCTCGGGTTCCGGCCGGGCCCGCGGGATGAGCTTCTTCTCCGTGGGTGGCAACGCCGGCTTCGCCCTCGGACCGGCGGTGACCACGCCGCTCGTTCTTCTGTTCGGACTCAAAGGTTCACTCTTCCTCGCTCTTCCCGCGTTGGCGATGGCCGCCGTGCTGGTCCACGAGCTTCCCCGGATGCTGAGCTTCCGGCCGGAGCCGGGCGAGACGGAGGGCGAAGCGGATGTCGAGATGCCGGAACACTGGGGACCCTTCTCGCGCATGATCGCGGTGGTGGTCGTGAGGTCGTTCGTCTACTTCGGACTGGTGGCCTTCGTTGCCTCCTACTACGAGCGCGTGCTCGACGTTTCCCCGGCCCTGGGCAATACTGCCCTGACCCTGATGCTGTTCGGGGGGGCCGCTGGCACGCTGATTCTGGGGCCGCTCGCCGACCGTTTCGGCAGGCGCACGGTTCTTGGAACCTCGATGCTCGTTCTGCCGCCCCTCATCTACTGCTTTACCCTCGCCGGGCCCTTTATCGGCATGGTACTGCTGGTCCTCGTTGGCGCCGCGACCGTGGGTACCTTTGGTATCACGGTCGTCATGGGGCAGGAATACCTTCCGGGCCGCATAGGGCTCGCGGCTGGTATCACCATGGGTCTCTCCATCGGGCTCGGCGGTGTGGGGGCGCCGCTGCTCGGCTTCGTCGCCGACAGCGCCGGGCTCCCCGTGACCATGATGATAATCGCCGCCCTGCCGGTACTTGGACTCCTTCTCGCTCTGACCTTGCCCCGGGGAACCCGCTCTTCCGCGTAGGGAACAAACGCTTTCGCCTCCGTCTGGTCCGGTTCGTGTAAGGGAACACCTTTT
>DASUPX010000470.1:0-3052 GCA_036280905.1 Rubrobacter sp.
CCGCCGCGGTAGACGATGTCTACCTCCGCCAGGTTCGCCGCGAGTCGCCTCGGCAACGGTCCGGTTAGGCCGGCCACCGCTAGGAGGGCGTTTCTGAGGCGCCGGGCCACCGGCGAGCGCACCGTGGCCAGCCTGGTCAGCCGGTGCGCGGTGGAGACGACACCGAGGGCGACCTGCCTGCGCTCCGCCTCGTAGGAGTCGAGCAGCGCTTCGGCGGCCCCCTTGTCGGCGTGTCCGCGGAGCACGAGCGCCAGCTTCCAGGCGAGGTTGGCCGCGTCCTGGATGCCGGTGTTCATGCCCTGCCCGCCGGCGGGGCTGTGGACGTGCGCCGCGTCGCCGCAGAGGAAGACGCCTCCCTCGCGGAACCGGGCGGCGACCTTGTGGGCTACGCGGAAGCGCGATGACCAGACGACCTCCTCGACGCGGGTACGCGAGGTGCGCGGTCCGCGGGTGTCCAGAAGCTCCTGGACGTCGTTCAGGGACGGTTCAGCGGGCGCCTCGTCGACCGTGGCGACGAGGCGGTGGCTCCCGCCCGGTAACGGGGCCACCACGACGAGGCCCTCGGGGGAGAAAAAGAGCTGCACCTCGTCATCGGGCAGAGCCCACCCCATGCGCACGTCCGCGAGCACGAACGACTGGGGGTAGGTCTCTCCCTCGAAGGGTATCTCCACCGCGTCCCGCACCGAGCTGTGCGCGCCGTCGCAGGCGACCACATGCTTGGCCCTCACCCACTCTTCTCCCCGCGGGGCACGGATCTTGAGCTCGACGCCTCCCGCGTCCTGGCGCACCCCGACGACCTCGTGTTCCCACGCGATCTCCCCGCCCCGCCGGCGCAGCGCCCCCCGTAGGAGGCCTTCGGTGTCGTCCTGCGGGAGCATGAGCGTGTAGGGATGGGGCGTCGGCAGCCCGTCGAAGTCCACGGCGAGGAGCCGGCGGTCCCTGTCGCGCACGCCGAAATGCCCCACGATAACGCCCTCCCGCAGCGCCTCGTCGACGACGCCCAAGGGGTCGAGGGCCTCCAGCGTCCTCGCGTGGACGACGGCCGCGCGGGAGTGTTCCGCAGGACCGGAGGCCCCGTCGAGCACGGCCACGCGTACCCCGTACCCCGCCAGCATCGCCGCCACCGTGAGCCCGGCCGGGCCGGCCCCCACCACCGCGACCTCTACCTCGTCAGGCGCCTGGCTTGCGTAGGGAACCTCCGTGGGCGCCGAGCGATACTTTCCGTTCGTGTCTTCCATATTCGTCGTCCTTCCTCTGCCCGTGACCTTTTGCTCGCCATCGCCCGTACGTGGCCGTTTGCCCCTCATCGGCGGGCAACCGGTTCATAGAAGCGGTGGGCCGCCGCCTCTACCCGTTCCGGACGTCGGTGTTCGGGCGGAATCTTGTTCGCCTTGCGGATCGAGCCTTCTCACGCCTACCAGAGGCAGTCCCAGGTCACGTACCCTGGTCAACAATCCGTGCAGCGCGGCCTGGTCCACGATGTCCCCGGATAGCGCGGCCTCTCCATTTTCCAGGTTGGTGATCTCCAACCCGTCGAACCACTCCGACCAGCGCGAATCGAGGTGTCCCTTCACCCGGATCTCGTAGGTAGTCAAATCCTCCTCCCGTCGATGACCCGACTCTTCTGATCCGGCTACTTCGTACTCGCGCTTACCGTCCCGCCCGGCGTAGCCGCCGTCTGCCGGACGACGGCGGCTTTCGGTCGTTCCGATATTTCGTTGCTCCATCTTCTGCTCCTTCCCAGGGTCCGAGCCGTTGCTAGATCGGGTCACCTTTCCTGATCCTCTCTGGACCGCCTGACGGACTGCCCGGAAGTTCGGGGGTCGGTATCCGCAGGAAGCGCCTCGGCCCGCACTTTGAGGGCTCGGTTCATCTCCTCGAACCCGCGCCGCGTGCTGTCATCCAGGCTGCGGGCGAGCAGGGGGACGAGCAGGCCCTTGAACGTTTCTCTCTGGACGAAACGAACGCGGTTCTCCGCAATTGGCTGGATGACCAGGCGGTGTTCGCCGTCGAACAGGCCCGGCACCAACAGGTGGCCCAGCCACCGCAATTCGCAGGTGGGTTCGGCTCTGAGAACCGTGGGCCGGAGGGTTATGCCCCTGCTATCTGGAGGCTCGAGGCGGACTTCGAGGCGCTCGCCGGTAGTGGGCTCACCGCTGATCCGGCGGATAAACGGGTTCCACCGGGGATAGGAAGCGAAGTCGGTGAGGATACGCCACACGCGCTGTGCGCTGGCGGCGATCTCGATCTCGGAATGCAGCTCTTTCATCGGCACTACCTCCTGTCACGCCCGGCGTCTATCCCACGGATCTACATCCGTTCACCTTCCATGAGATCCGGCGAACAAAGCACGGGAGGAGCCGGGGGCTTCGTATCCGGGTTCCTCCCGGGGCAAGCTTCTCGAGCCCAGGCCTGTTGTCCGCGGAAAGGACCTTCTATGGCTTCCTTCCTCTCATATCAATCTCCCCTTTCGCGCCTACAGTGGCACGATCATGGCCGCGACCACGAAGCAGACGAAGGCTATCGCCGAGCTCGGCCCGCGGACCAGGTTGGCGTGGAAGTACCGGTCGCGAGCTTTCCGCCAGTCCTTGGGAGGCGCATCGGTCTCCCAACTCATAAAGACGCCATAGACTGGCTGGGCGATAAAGCGCGAGGTGAGGATGGGACCGCACCAGAACGCGAGCAGGCCCGCCGCGGTCAACACGAACGCGGGACTTCCCGGGGTTTCGCGCACCATCACCAGCACCGCGATGGGTGCAAAGCCAGAGATGAGCACCATGGCGTAGTTCAAGGGGTGCGTGCGCGTTATCTTCAGGAAGCGCTGCATTACAACGGCGAACTCGGTGCCGGACAGCTCCTTAAGTGCCCTTTCGAAGAAGAACAGCACGGTCATCAGCAGCCCCGTGAAGAGCCCAGTACTGAGGACGGTGATGCCGAGAAGGACTTGAACCAGGGTCATGGCGTTCTCCTTTCTTCCGATTGTTTACTCAGCCTCATAAACAACAGAATGACCAAAGCAGCCTTAAACCACCTCCAGGTTGATCTCCCCGAT
>DASUPX010000471.1:0-4685 GCA_036280905.1 Rubrobacter sp.
GCCCTGGCCTACGCCCACTACGATCACGCCCGTGCCGAGAAGGAACTCAGGCACCTCTTCGAGGCCCAGTGGTCAAACGGCCTCCTGCCCCAGATCGTCTTCAACCCGCACTTCCGCGACTACTTCCCCGGGCCCAGCTTCTGGAACGCCGACGAGAGCCCGCACGCCCCCAGGGACGTGGAGACCTCGGGCGTGGTGATGCCGCCCGTCCACGCGAGCGCCGTGCTGGCCGTCTACAAGGGCGGGGGAACCAAAAAGTTCCTGGAGTACGCTTTCCACAAGCTCGAGGCCTGGCACGGGTACCTCTACCGTGAGAGGGACCCGGGCGAAGAGGGGCTGGTCTACATCCGTCATCCCTGGGAATCGGGGATGGACAACTCCCCGATGTGGGGCCCCATCCTGCTGCGGTTGCACCTTCGGGCTGAGCAGATCCCCAGTTACAAGCGGGCCGACACCCACGTCGTGAGCGCGCAGGATCGCCCGGTAGACGCCGTCTACGACCGGTTTGCCTACCTGGTCAAGTTCTTCGCCAACAGGGATTACGACGAGGCCAGGATCAGGGAAGACTGTCCCTTCCTGGTCCAGGATGTTCTCTTCAACTCGCTCCTGTGCCGGGCGGAACACGACATGGCCGAGATGGCGCGCATCCTTGGCAAGGACCCGGCGCCTTTCGAGCAGAGGTCGCAGAAGACGGCGCAGGCTATCGAGGAGAAGCTCTGGGACGAGGAGCGCGGCGTCTACTTCGACTACGACCTGGTCTCAGAGAGCCCTATAGAGGTGTTTTTCGCCGCGAATTTCTCGCCCCTGTTCGCCGGCATCCCGGACGAGAAGAGGGCCAGACGCCTGGTCGATGCGCTGGAGAACGACGGGTTCTGCCTCTCTGACGAAAGCATAACGCCGGTACCGAGCTACGATATGCATGGCTTCGGGTTCTCACCCGTCACGTACTGGCGGGGGCCGGTGTGGCTGAACATCAACTGGCTTCTAATGCACGGGCTGGAAGATTACGGCTACCGTGAGCACGCCGACCGCCTGCGGAAGAGCATCGTCGAGCTCTGCCGGGAGGAAGGTTTCCACGAGTACTTCAACCCCATCACCGGCGAGGGACACGGCTCCGACCTCTTCTCCTGGTCGGCGGCCCTCCTCATAGACGTGCTGGCGAAAGATAAAGGATAGGAGACCGCCCATGCGGCTCGAAAACAAGGTGGCTGTGGTTACCGGGTCGTCTTCTGGAATAGGGGCGTCCATAGCGCAGGCCTTCGCCGCCGAAGGAGCGGCCGTGGTCGTCAACTACTCCAGGCACGAGGACCCCGCCCAGAAGGTTCTTGCCCAGATAGAAGGGGCCGGTGGCAGGGGCATCGTGGTCGGGGCAGACGTCTCCGACCCGAAGGAGGTCGAGGCCATGGTCCAGCAGGCCGTTACCGCCTTCGGCCGCCTCGATATCATGGTCAACAACGCCGGCATGGAGCACAAGATGCCCTTCCTGGAGACGCCTTTCGAGGTGTGGCAGGAGACCATCGCCGTCAACCTGACGGGGGCCTGGCTCGGCTGCCAGGCCGCCGCGAAGCAGATGGCCGCCCAGGGAGACCCCGGCCGCATCATCAACGTCTCCTCGGTGCACGAAGACCTCGCCATGCCGACCAACTCCCCCTACTGCGCGACCAAGGGCGGGGTAAGGATGCTGATGCGCACGCTGGCCGTCGAGCTCGCGCCGCACCAGATAACCGTAAACAACATAGCCCCAGGCGCCATCGACACCCCAATGGACGCCCCGCTGAAGCAGAACCCGGATCTCATGACGGAGCTTCTCTCGGAGATCCCCCTCGGCCGCATGGGCAAACCAGAGGACGTGGCGAACATGGCCATCTTCCTCGCCTCGGAAGACTCCTCCTACGTAACGGGCAGCACCTTCTTCGTGGACGGAGGCATGATCCGCCACGCAGGAACGCTCTAGAGCAGACCCCGAAACGGATTACCGCCCTGCCGGAGCGAGGTATCGGGTAACCTCCCCGTAGGTGGTCGTTGCTCACGACGGGGGACCCAAACCGTCCGGCGAGGGTTTTTTCGGAGACGTCCGGGTTTGCCCCTGACCGTAATAGAATCGGCCCCAGGGACCGCCGCACCTCACAGCCATTTACGCAAGCATCATCTCTACAGCGGCGGTCCTTCTCGCTGGCGCCTTTCTCGATCCTCCCGCGTTCGCAGGCAGGGACTCGCATCTCTCCCCAACCCTCGGGCTTGCGATGCCCGGGTAGGATCGCTATGATGTGCCAAAGCGCTTTGGCAACCTGTCGAAGAGGGTGTAATGGTCTCCATAGACGCTGTAGCGGAGATGGCCGGGGTCAGTCCGACGACGGTATCGCATGCGTTGAGCGGCAAACGCAAGGTGAGCGGCGAGGTCAAGGCCCGGGTATTTGCGGCGATGTCCAAGCTCGACTACGTACCGAGCCGATCTGCGCAGAGCCTGGCGCTCGGCGTAACCAGGACCCTTGCGTTGATGGTGCCCGACATCGGCAACGGCTACTTTGCGGAGCTTGCCAAGGGTGTCGAGCGCGCCGCAGCCGACCGCGGCTACAACGTGATCCTGTGCACCACGGGTTTCGACCACGCCCGCGAGCGGCGGTATCTGGAGATGATCAACTCCCGCGCCGTGGACGGGGTCGTCTACGCGGCGGGCGTCTACCCTGCTGACTCGCCGCCCACAGACAAGGAGTTAAGGGGGTTGCTCAGCGGGATGCCGATGGTGTTCGTCGACGAGGAGATCGCCGGCACGCAGTTTACGGCGGTAGTCTCGGACAACGAGGCGGGTGGCCGCCTTGCGGCAGAGCATCTACTCGAGCTCGGACATCGGTGTGCGCTTGTGATCAGCGTCGCCGGGGAACCCGTCTCGAGCGTGCTTCGCACCCGGGGGTTCATCGAGGCCTGGACGGCTGCGGGTGGACGATACGTGCTGAACGACCGCGGCGACTTCACGGAGCAGAGTGGGCGGATCATCGCCGAGCAGCACCTGGGAGATCTGGGAAGGGGAGACCTGACTGCGGTCTTCGCCCAGAACGACCTCATGGCGCTCGGGCTCATCGACGTGCTGCGCAGCCGGGGGGTCAGGATTCCTGAGGATGTTTCTGTCGTCGGCTTCGACGACATATCTGCGGCGCGTTACAGCTACCCTGCCCTGACTACCGTTCGTCAGGACCCGTTCGCCCTTGGGACGAGGGCGACCGCCATGATCATCGAGGCGCTCGAGAGGAAGAGACCCGTGGACGGGCAGCACACGCTACATCCCGTAGAGCTCGTCAGACGGGACTCGACCGCCAGGATGGCGTAGCGCTGATGGGCGGGCGGAAGGCCTCCGTCTTCTTCGGTGATGTCGCGCTCGATTCGTACTACGCTGCGCCGCACTTCCCTGCCGCGGGTGACAAGATCATCGTCGAGGCTTTGCCCGCGCAATTCGGGGGTATGGTCGCCAACGCGGCCGCCATCTACGCCCACTACGGGATGCCCACATCATTCATGAGTCAGTTGAACTCAGGTCCCCTCACCCGGAAGCTCCTGGCCCAGCTTCGTGAGCTCGGCCTCAACACGGATTACGTGATCTTCGACGAAGACGTTCCGGATTCGCGGTGTATCGTCCTCCTCTCTGGCGACCAGCACGTCGTGATCATCCCGAAGCTGGGCATCAGTCACACCGAGATCACACCGGAAGCGTTCGAGCATATCGCTGGGGCCGAGTTCCTGGTCACCACCCTTACCGACGCCAGGCCGTTTCGGATGGGTGAGTTGAGAGCGCCCGGGGTGCTGCAGGCGCTCCGCGAGCGCGGCGTGAAGATCGTCATGGACCTCGATGTCTACAATCTGGAGAATCATCCTTCAGGGCTGATCGAGTACTGTGACATCCTGTTCATGAACTCGCTCGGGGAACGCCGGTTCACCGAGAGCGGCAACGACATCGAGTCCTGCCTTGCCGGCGGTACTATCGCCGTTGTCGTTACGAGAGACAGCAAGGGCTGTGAGCTCCACACGGTAGAAGGGGTGGTCACCATCCCTGGAATTCCGACCGAAGTGGTTGACGTGACTGGGGCAGGGGACACCTTCACCAGCTCGTTCCTCTACGCGTATTCCACCACGGGGAGCCTCCGGGAGGCCGCCGAGTTCGCAAACGCCGCGGCCGCAATCTCGGTCGCGAGAGTCGGGGCGAGAGGAGGGATGACCACACCAGAGAACGTACGGGCCTACATGGCGGCCCATGGGATATACGAGAAGCCATGGGTCTGAGGTAATTGCCGAGCCCACATGCAGAGAGGTCACGCTATGGCTACAGAGAACAGCTTCACCCGCCTCATGAAGAGCTACGGGAGGCTAACGATATTCCTGATCCCGATAGGTATCGCGGTAAACTTCGTGGGCGGGCAGATAGCCCTCCTGCTGAAGCTGCCGCTCTATCTCGACAGCATTGGCACCATTCTCGTGGGCGCGACGTGCGGGGCTCTGCCGGGCGCGCTGGTCGGCCTCCTCTCGAACGCGATCAACTCGATCACGTCGCCCCCCACGTTCGCTTTCGCCATCCTGAACGTGCTGTTCGGCCTCCTGGCCGGGTTGCTTGGTAGGTACGGCGTTTTCAAGAGCTGGTGGAAGACGCTCCTCAGCGCGATCCCGTTCGCGTTCATAGGTGGTTTCGGCGGCGCTTT
>DASUPX010000472.1:0-5858 GCA_036280905.1 Rubrobacter sp.
CAGGCTACAGGGCTTAGATGCCGAGTCTGGCTGGATGGTGGCGCGCATGGTGTTGGGAACACACGTCAGTCTTGCTCCTCCTTCATTTTCACCCCACACCCATCATTCCCTTGATCAAGCGGGAATTCACGGCTAGCCTGAGAGCTCGGCTCTCCACGCCCCGATGTTGCCGTCATTCGGCACAGGCAAAAGGCAACGGGCGTATTTTCTGTAGCCTGATACGAAATCCGGTTGTAGAATATACGGATGCCAAAGAGGATAGAGCTGTCGCCTCATGCGACCACGGAAGAGTTGGAACACCGCTACAGGAAAGCGAAGGACCCCGTCGAACGCTCTCACCATCAGATCGTGTGGTTGCTGAGCGAGGGAAAGAGGACCGAGGAGATATGCGAGGTCACCGGCTACAGTCCGGGCTGGGTGCGCAAGATAGCCCGCCGCTACAACGAGCGGGGGGTGGATGGACTGGGCGACCGTCGCCACTCCAACCCCGGCGCCAAGGAAAGGGCCCTGCTGGACGAGGCCGGAGAGGCGGAGCTTCGGGAGGCACTTAAGGGGCCGCCGCCGGCTTGGGTGGGCGGAGGGATGTGGAGCGGGCCGAAGGTGGCGCTTTGGATAGCTAAGAGGAACGGGTTGGAGAAGGTGCACGTACAGAGGGGCTTTGAGTACCTGAGGAAGGTGCGCTACAGCCCCCAGGTTCCCAGGCCTTCCAATGCCCGAGCCGAGGACTCCGAGAGGGAGGCTTTCAAAAAAGTCTCCCGCTGAAGCTTGAGGCTTTGCGGGAAGCGTATCCGGGGGCAGAGGTCGAGCTGTGGGCCGAGGACGAGGCTCGGCTGGGCCTCAAGCCGGTTATGAGGAGGGTTTGGGCTCCGGTGGGTAAGAGACCCACGGCCCGCTTCAAGCGGGGCTACAAGTGGACCTACCTCTACGGCTTCGTCCATCCCCAGAGCGGGAAGGTTTTCTGGATGATCCTGCCCACGGTGAACGCGGAGCTTTTCTCGCTGGCTCTCGAAGAATTCGCCAGGGAGGTGGGAGCCGGAGAGGACAAGAAGCGCGTCTTGTTGGTGGTGGACCAAGCAGGGTGGCACACCTCAGGGGAGGCGCGACTCCCAGAAGGGATCCATCTGGAGTTCTTGCCCTCGGGCTCTCCGGAGCTACAACCGGCCGAGAGGCTTTGGCCGCTAACCAACGAGGCGTTGGCCAACTCCCTCTTCGAGCAGATCGAGCAGATCGAGCAGGCGCTCCTGCACAGGTGCGTACAGTTGCTCGATCAAGCCGAGCTGATCGCGGGCCTCACCAACTACCATTGGTGGCCCCAGACAGCATGAGGTTCCGAATACTATTCAACCGGATTCGGTATCAGTCAACAGGCTTCAGTAGAGGTACCTGAAACCTGTAGCCTCCCCGTTAGCGGCTCATCTTTTCGGACGTCCGCTGTCGATGCTTCCTTCGTCATACATCGCCTCGACCCAGGCCGGCCTCGCGGGCGCGGATGATGGCCTGGGCGCGGTCCGCAACCTGCAGCTTGGTGAAGATGTTCGAGACGTGGTTGCGCACCGTCTTGGGGCTAAGGTGGAGGCGGTTGGCGATCTCGGGGTTCGTCTCGTGGCGGGCTATCAGCTCCAGGATCTCATGCTCACGCTCGGTCAGCTCGGGGAAGGCGTCGGGCGGCGCGGCCGGGTGAGGGTTCGAGAAATACTGCATGAGGCGGCGGGCTATGGCCGGGCCGAAGATCGCCTCTCCGCTGGAGACGGCCTTTATGGAACGCAGGATCTCGGCCTTGAGGGCGCCCTTCAGGAGGTAGCCACGGGCACCGGCCCGCAGGGCGGCGAACACCGAATCGTCGTCCTCCTGCATGCTTATGACGAGGATGCTTATGTGGGGGCTGGTGCGAAGGATGGCACGGGTGGCCTCGATGCCGTTGACGCCAGGCATACCGAGGTCCATCAGGATCACGTCCGGCTGGAGCACCTCTGCAAGCGAGATGGCTTCCCGCCCATCGCTGGCCTCACCTATCACCTCGAGGTCGGAGGCGGAGAGGAGCAGGGCGCGAAGCCCGTCACGGAAGTGAGGATGGTCGTCGGCGATGAGCACCCGGATCTGCTCCAAGGCTCTAGCCCCCTCCTTCTGAACCGGTCCGGTACACGCCATCGAGCGCGCAGGGCAACAATGCCGTAACCCGTGTACCGCCAGAAGGTGGGGCTTCGATCGCACACGAGCCACCAAGCTCTTCTGCCCTCTCGCGCATCGAGGAGAGGCCAACTCCCGGCTCGTGATCGCCCTCGATCCCCCGCCCATCATCGGATACTCTGAGGGCCAACAAACCGGCACTTTCGTCCAGAGAGAGACGAATTTCGCAGTTGCTGGCACCCGAGTGTCGGACGACGTTGTTCAGGGCTTCCATGGCGATGCGGTAGGCCGCGACCTCGACGGCGGCGGGAAGCGGTGGCAGGGCGCCCGGAGATTCGACCGTCACCCGCACACCGCCGTCTGTGTGATGGTCGGCGTAAGCCCGTAGCGCCGCCAGCAGGCCGAGGGCATCGAGCGCGGGGGGTCTCAACTCGTAGACGAGCCTGCGCACGTCAGTGACCGCCTCCTGGGCTCGTTCCATCACGCTGGCGAGCAGGTCTTCAGCGCGTCGCGGGTCGGTCGAGATCAGATCCCTCGCAGCCTCCGCCGTCATCGTCAGGCTGGCCAGTTGTGGGCCGAGCCCGTCGTGGAGATCGCGCCTGAGCCTGCGCCGCTCTTCCTCGCGCGCGCTCACCAGCCGCTCGCGCGATCTCTGGAGGTCCGAGGAGAGGCGTATCGCCTCGTCGCCAAGGAGGGTGGCGCGCGCCGCGACGCCTATCTGGTGTGCCAGATCCGCGAAGAGGCGCTCTTCCTCAGACGAGAAGCTCTCCTCCCCGGCGCGCAGCCCCAGGACCAGCAGGCCCACGGTCTCTCCCCCGTAGACAAGCGGCAGGCGGAGGGTGTCGTCTACGGGTTCCCCCGCGGCCGCCGCGATCTCGAACCCTTCCCTGCGCCGCAGCCTTACCTCCGCGTAGGGTAGCTTCAAGGCCTCCCGCACGGTCCTGGTTACGGCTGGTAGGACCTCATCGGGGGCGAGCGTCGATTCGAGGCGCTGTCCCAGGTGCGAGAGAACCGCGTAAGGGTCGTCCCGCTTCCCATACATGAGGTGGTTTACGGCGCGCTGCAGGCTCTCGCGCACGGGCTGGAAGAGCACGGCGACGAGGCCAGCGGCGAGGATGGAGACCAGGAAGTCTTCCTGCACCCGCATCACGGCTCCCATGCTACCCACCACCAGCACGTAAACCCCGATGACGCCCGTGGTGAGGACAGCGTAGACGATGGTGCGGTTGATGATCAGATCTACGTCGAAGAGCCTGTAGCGCAGGATAGCGATGCCGATGGAGATCGGGATGAGGAGCATCGCCGCGTAGGAGAACGCGTGCCCTACAAGGTGGGCGAGCATGACTTTCGGAGAGTCCGGCGCCGGGGCGAAGACCGCCAGGGCCACGGTCGTCCCGAGAAACCCGCCAAGCGCCGCCGAGATGCCCAAGACCACCCATTTGATCTGCTGTCGCTCTACCGCGCCCGAGACGCGGCGGTAACGGTAGCCCTGGGCGTAGACGGCCGTGCCAAGGGCCACGATCCAGACGGCGAGCACCACCCAGGTCCACGGACCTTTTCCGTCTGAACCGGTAAACGGGGTAGCAAAGTAGGAGGACAGTTGCCACAGCACCCACGCGAGCGCCACGGGCGCCGTCCAACGCGGTACGAACCGTCCGTCGGGGAAGAGATACAGGAAGAGGCCGAAGGCTATCGTTCCCGCGGCCTGGAGCATCATGTCGGGCAGCCGCCAGGGAGAGGGCTCAGCGGCCAGCACGTCCATGGTGTCCGTGAAGGTCGCCGTCCCGAAGACGAGCAGGGCCAGCGATACGAACAGCGCCATACGGTCGGCGGGCCTGCGCAAGAACAGGAGCGTGGCGACCGCCGCGTACGCGGCCGCAAAGACGACATCTAGCGCGACGACGTACGCGGCATAGAACCCCGGAGACAGCCCGAGATCTTGCATCGCGCGAAAACCTTCGCGGGAGAGCTGCCCATATGCACACTCGCCGGCGGAGCAGACGGTCTGGAGCCGCGCGAGCGCCACCGGAACGGACACGACGAAAAGTACGAGGGTAATAACGGCAACGATCATCCATACCGCACGCGCCAGGACGAGAGGTCTACCGCGCACTCCCCGATCGGACCCCGGTATTCTTTCGGGGACCGCGGTCGAGGATTCAGACGCGGACAGATACTTCACGACCGGCACTCCTGCCTGTGCGCCCGGACCTCCGAAACTGGGTTGGGATTCCGGTTCATTCTCCCTTCACTTCCGTGCCCATAGTGCCACGCTGAA
Source organism: Rubrobacter sp. (assembly GCA_036280905.1). Taxonomy (GTDB): domain Bacteria; phylum Actinomycetota; class Rubrobacteria; order Rubrobacterales; family Rubrobacteraceae; genus Rubrobacter_D. Next base: position 4,406 of record DASUPX010000472.1, read on the forward strand.
CCCTGACTTGCCACGCTTCAGGAACAGCGATCCCGAGAACGGAATCATGCCGTTCGCACCGCCGACCGGATCGAGTCCTACGATTACCGCCTGCATCGTCACCGCGGGCGGCAAGGGTATGGCGAAGTAGAGGCCAGGCCCGCGTCGCGCCTGGTTACCGATCAGTGTTGGCGCCTCTTGCCCCTGGCTATTGCACCCTGGGCTGGGCTCCCATGCCCACGGTTGGGGTGGAGGAACGACGCAGGCCCCTCAAGGCCATCCATCCCCCGCCGACCACCAGCAGGAACGCTCCCACGAGCACCGTGGGTGGCGTGCTCTGAACCCCGAGGATCACGGCCGCGTACACGATACCAAGCGGGTACATCAATACGGCCGCGGTCACCCAGATGGCCCCTGCCACCCTGGGCAGCGTCCCAGAGCGCCAGACGGCGATACCGAGCAGCACGTTGCCCACGAAGAGGAGCAAGATCACAAGCAGCGATGTTGCCGCGAATACGGTATCCGCGAAGCTAGAGGGCAGCCTGGAGAACTCCCCTATACCCGCCAGGTACGCCTGCCCTTCCATCGGCGCGGCGAAGGTGGAGACCCCCATCGCGGGCAGGAACAGGGCTGTGCCCAGAACGGTAACGACCATGGAGACCAGCCCTAGCCGTCCGGAGCGTCCACGGGCAAGGTAGGCCCCCAGGGCAAACGTGCCAAAGATCGCCAGGATCAGACCGAGGATGCTGCCCAGCAGGTGGCTTAGGACGTAGTGGTCGGTGGTGACGAAGCGAGACCAGGCCTCGTAGTGGGTGTCGGGATCGGGCTGGGGGTCAAGACTCGACCAGAACGTCAGGGCCCCGTAGAGGGGTAGGCCCAGCAGGCCGATACCGATCCACCTGTTAATGCTCGTCGCGTTCATCAGCGGCTCCTTTTCCCCTTGTTGCCTTGTTGGGGAACAGCCTAGGGTGAGTCGAGACCCGCTGTCATGAGGCAATGTCCTGATCTGATCGGGAAAAATGTCCCGGTTGGCGTTCGTTCGGGGTCGGTGTTACAGGCGGTTCGCGCACCGCCCCTACAGGGTCATGGTAAGGACGAGCCCCTTTGGATGTGGACGCGGGAGCGAGAACCTGCGGGTACGCGCGGCTTTGCCGTTCAGCCGAGTCGGGCCATGACGTGCTTTATGACGGTAAAGTCCTCGATAGCGTAGGCGCTCATGTCCTTGCCGTAGCCGGACTCCCTGAAACCTCCGTGGGGCATCTCCGAAACGGTGGTGATGTGGTCGTTGATCCAGACGGTCCCGAAGCGCAACTTGCGGGCCGCACTCAGGGCACGGCCCACGTCCCTGGTCCACACAGAGGCGGCAAGCCCGTAGGGCACGTCGTTGGCCCACCTGATGGCCTCGTCGTCGTCGCCGAAACGCTGTACGGTAACCACGGGCCCGAAAACCTCCCGCTGCACGATCTCCGAATCC
>DASUPX010000473.1:0-3935 GCA_036280905.1 Rubrobacter sp.
CCGATGAGGGCCGCGGTCACCCCGAGCATCTCGCGCATGCCCGGTCCGCCCTTGGGACCCTCGTAACGGATCACGACCACGTCGTGGTCCGAGATGCCTCCGGACTGCACGGTAGCCATGGCGTCTTCCTCGGAGTCGAAGACGCGGGCCGGTCCCGTATGCTCCGTACGGGTGTAGCCCGCGACCTTCACCACGCAGCCCTCCGGGGCCAGGTTGCCCTTGAGGATCACGAGTCCCCCCGACTCCCGGAGCGGCTCCTCGACCGTTACGATCACGTCCTGCCCCGGCTTCTCTTCAGCTCCCTCGACCTCCTCGCCCAGCGTGCGGCTCGTCACCGTGAGCTGGCTTCCGTCGATGAGGCCGGCGTCGAGGAGACGCTTGCCGAGCAGCCTGCTGCCCCCGGCTTGGTACACGTCCACGGCCGTGTAACGGCCCCCCGGCTTGATGTTCGCGATTATGGGGGTCTTGTTGCTGACGGGGTCGAAGTCGTCGATGCTTAAAGGCACCCCTATCTCCCTGGCGATCGCGAGGAGGTGCAACACGATGTTGGTGGAGCCCCCAGTGGCCGCACCGGCGGCGATGCCGTTGTCGAACGCCTCGCGGGTCAGGATACGGTCCGGCGTGAGGCCGCGCTCGAGCATCTCCATCACGAGTTGCCCGGCCTGGGTGCAGACCACGTCCTTGTGGCCTTCGAGGGCCGGCGGGCCAGCGGAGCCCATCGGGGAGAGGCCCAGGAACTCCAGGACCATGGCCATCGTGTTGGCGGTGTACTGGCCGCCGCAGGAGCCAGCGCCGGGGCAGGCGTGTTCCTCGAGGTCGAGGAGGTCCTCGTCCGACATCTTCCCGGCGGCGTTCGCGCCGACGCCTTCGAAGACGTCCTGGATGGTTACGTCGTGGCCCTTGAAGCGGCCAGGGGCTATGGAGCCCGAGTAGACGATGGTTCCGGGTATGCCGAGCCTCGCGTGGGCCATGGCAGCGGCCGGGAGGGTCTTGTCGCAGCCGACGATGGTGACCAGCGCGTCGAACATGTGGCCGCGCCCAACGAGCTCTATGGAGTCGGCGATCACCTCCCTGCTCACGAGGCTGGTCTTCATCCCCTGCGTTCCCATAGTTATGCCGTCGGAGATGGCGATGGTGTTCAGCTCCATCGGCGTGCCGCCGGCCTCCCTGATGCCGTCCTTGACCTTCTCGGCCAGGTGACGGTGGTTGAAGTTGCAGGGCATGGTTTCGATCCACGAGTGGGCCACGCCCACTATGGGTTTGCTCAGGTCCTCATCGGAGAACCCCATCCCCTTGAGAAAGGACCTCGCCGGCGCCCGGTCGCGCCCTTCGAGGATCGTACGGCTCCTGTGCCTGAGGTCGGTCGTCTCCATGCCTGTCTCCCTGCCGGTGGTCATACGTCGGTCCCCGAGTATAGAGAGCGGAGCCGGCCGATGCCAGCTAACCCGGAAGGGCACCCTCGCGCCACCAGTTGCTCCGCGATGCCGGCCCCGGGAGTAGAATCGAACGACATGGGATCCGGACGAGGAGTAGATATGCAGACGAGCGGAAGAGCCGGGCGGGTCATCGCACCAGGAACCCGCATCGGTCACGTCCACCTCAAGGTCGCAGATATCGAGCGGGCGCTTGGCTTCTACAGGGATGTTCTCGGCTTCGAGATTACCCAGTGGTACGGCGAGGATGCGGTGTTCCTCTCGGCGGGCGGATACCACCACCACATAGGCCTGAACACCTGGATGAGCCGCAACGCCGACCCCGCCCCGACGCGCTCCGCCGGGCTCTTCCATCTCGCCATTCTCTACACGGAACGGCGCGACCTCGCACAGGCGCTGAGGTGGCTGGTCGATTCCGGGTACCCTATCGAGGGGGCGTCTGACCACGGCGTCTCCGAGGCCCTGTACCTGAGCGACCCCGACGGTAACGGCGTCGAGCTGTACTGGGACCGTCCAGAGGAAGAGTGGCCTCGTACCCCCGAGGGGGGGCTCGCGATGTTCACCCGTCCCCTTGACGTAGACGGGTTGCTCCGGGAGCTGGACACAACAGGTTGAGCAAGAGAAAAGGGAGCGGCGAAAAGCCACTCCCTTTCGACCCGCGGGCCCAGGCCCGGCGTGGTGTTACTTCTGCAGGAGCGACCCCTTGTACTTGTAGGCCGTGGTGCTCGCGGTCCCCGAGCCCTTGTCCGTGCCGTTGACCGCCGAGGTGGTCTGGGCGAAGGTCACGGTGCCGTGGGCGACCGCGTCAGACATCTCGCGCAGGGCCCTGGTGTTGAGGTTGCCGACCAGCTTGCCGGAGTAGGCTTCCCTGATGGCCCTGTAGGTGGCGGGGTCAGCCCCGTCGGCGACAGGGGTCAGGCTGTCGCAGGCCTCGTGGTAGCAGGGGTCGTAGGCCACGCCGGCAACGCCGCCGTAGATTCTCGCTTCCCGGGCCGTCTTGATGTCTTCGGCGCCGGTGAAAAGGCCGCCCGCCGGGATACCGGCGCTGACGAACGCGTCGTAGTCCGAGCGTCCGTCGAACGCGGTGGGCTCCGTGGCGAGGCCCTGCGAGGCGAAGTAGTCGTTGAACACGTCCTCGACCACGCCGGAGCCCGTGGAGCCGAGCGAGTCGGTGTCGGAGGCGTCTCCGTCGTAGACGAAGCGGACGTAGTTTGGAGATCCGACCATGTCGAAGTTCAGGTTGACGGCGATGTTCTTGAGCTGCCGCTTCGTTAGCGAGTCCACGTAGTACTGCGAGCCGATCAGGCCGGACTCTTCAGCACCCCAGAACGCGAAGCGGACCTTGTTGCGCGGCTTGATGCCAAGCTCGGACATCTGCAGGGCGACCTCGAGGTCCGTCGCCGTGCCGGAGCCGTTGTCGTTGATGCCTGGACCTTCCTGCACCGAGTCAAGGTGCGCGCCGACGACCACCGTGCGGTCCGCACGCCCGGTCGGGGTGTCGGCGATCACGTTCTCCGTCGTCCGTGTCTCGACCTTGGCGTCCACCGCGAGGTTCAGGGTAACCGGCCCTTCCTGCAGGAGGTTGTAAAGCTCCTCGCCAACGGCGAACGTGGTTCCGACCACGGGTATGTCCACCTGCGGCGGATCGAGCGTTCCGTTGATGAGGCCGATCCGGTCGTCGTCGGGATCCTCGTTACCCTCGTTGAAGATAACGACACCCACGGCGCCGGCTGCCTCGGCGTTTTCGACCTTCACCCTGAAGTCGCAGGTTCCGCGCTGGATCAGGGCAATGTTACCGGCCTCGAAGTCGGCAAAATCGTCTTCCGAGCACCCGCTCGTGGATCCGCCGGAAGACGGTATAACGATGCCGCCCACGGCCTGAAGCTCCGCCTCGACGTTACCGCTTCCCGAGTAATCCATCGTGGTGAAGTCCTCGCCGGGTATGTAGGCGGGAAGATCAGGGTCCGTCGGATCGAGCACGGGATCGGTGTTCTCGATGAACAACTCGTAGTCGAATTCCTGGCGCCTGACGACGTAGCCAGCGTCCTCGAGCTGGCCGGCGACGTAGTCTGCCGACGCGGTGTACCCCGGGGTTCCCGATGCCCGCGTACCGTCGTTGTCGTCGGCAATAGCCTGGAGCTCCCTCTCATGCTCCAGAATGCCTCCTACCGTGACCGCCTTGCGTAGTTTTGCCGAATCGGATGGCACCGCAGCCGAGGCGACCCCGACTGCCCCGAAGGCCATCACCAGCGCCAGGGTGAAGGCGATAGCATACTTTGCTCTAAACATACCCCTCCTCGTGTATTCCTCGTTTGCCCTGCTTCCCACAGGGACCCCGAAAACGACACCAATGTTTCACGAACGCCTACAAGAGGGCGAGTTTATGCCATGCCGGTGGACACGGACCGGACTCCGAATAGAATGTTCGTGTGGAATTAGATGGACTAGGAAAGCTGTTGATAGGCGGCGCTATAGTGTTGCTGGTGGTCGGCGCGCTCTTCC
>DASUPX010000474.1:0-7442 GCA_036280905.1 Rubrobacter sp.
GCCTTGCAAGCGGAGTAGTTTCAGATCTTCTACGGTCGCCTTCGTGCCTGGGATGATGGCGAGGTCGGCGTCGAGGATCTCATAGGCCGATCTGGTAAAGCGCACCGACACGCCCGGCTCGTGGGACAGGGCGTCGAAGTCCGTGAAGTTGCTGATGCGGCCGAGGCGGGCCACGGCTACCCTCAGGACGTCGCGTCCGAGCGGGGGCTTGACGGGGCGGGGCGCGTCCAGCGCCAGGGAGTCCTCGCCGTCCAGGCCGAGGCCGGGGATCCAGGGCAGCGTTCCAAGGAACGGACGCCCGGTCAGGGAGGTCATCCTGGCGAGCCCTGGCTCCAGCACGGCGGGGTCGCCCCTGAACTTGTTGACGAGGAAGCCGGCGAGAAGGGACTGATCCTCCGGCGACAGGAGGGCTAGGGTGCCGTAGAGGCTGGCGAAGAGGCCACCGCGGTCGATATCTCCCACGAGGAGGGCGGGCAGACGGGCGGCGCGGGCCAGGCCCATGTTGGCGAGGTCGTTCTTCCGAAGGTTGATCTCCGCGGGGCTGCCGGCTCCCTCGCAGATCACGACGTCGAAGCGGCGCCTCAGGTCCCCGAGCGATTCGAGCACCACGGGCATGAGGTCTCTCTTCATCGCGCCGTAGCTCGCGGCGCTCGCCGTTGCCCACGCCCGGCCGCGCACAACGACCTGGGTGATCCTCTCGGCGGAGGGCTTGAGGAGGACGGGGTTCATGGCAGCCTCTGGCTCGACCCCTGCGGCGGCAGCCTGGGCAGCCTGGGCGCGACCTATCTCCGCCCCCTCCCGCGTGACGAACGAGTTGAGCGCCATGTTCTGGGCCTTGAACGGGGCGACCCCGATGCCCTCGCGCGCCAGCCAGCGGCAGATGCCGGCCACGACCACGCTCTTACCGGCGTCCGAGTGGGTTCCCGCAACGAGCAGGGCGCCGCTCAAGCTGTCCCCTTCCGTCGCGCCCGCTCGCACAGCCATCCGAAGAGCAGCCCCAGACCCGCCCAGAAAACCAGCTGGGTACCAATCGACGAGAACCTGAAGGCCCAGAGCAGGCCGGAAGGGAACCCCTCTGCGGAGGGCCCGGCGGGGAGGGACACGAAAAGTATAGCTAGAACGAGAACCAGCCCGGCCCCTACCATGACGCGGCGTCTCGGGGCCCCGAAACCGCGCGCTTTCAGGGTTCTGGCGGTGAGCCAGACGACGAGCATCGTCAGTAGCGAGAGGGCGACGAGCGCGAAGTAGGCCGCGGTACGCTCCCTGATCGTGGATGGATCGCCGACAGACGGGGGGTTGGCCGGGTACTTCAAGAAGGGGATCAAGAACGCCCCAACGAAGATAGCGCCCGCCAGCGAGACACTGCGCCCGAGGTCGCTACCCGCGGCGAGCCGGTCGCGGAAGAAGGCGTAGCCGATGCCGAAGACGCCACCGACCGTCACGCCGAAGAGCCCCGTAGCGAAGAAGAGGCCAACCTTCTGGGTCGAGCGGGAGAAGATCTCCTCGTGGTGGGCGCCAGCCTCGTGGTGGGCGCCCTCGGACGCCTCCTCAAGGGCTATAGCCCTATCCAGGAGGGGCTCCCCTACAAAGAACGCGAATAGGCCGGTCAGGAGGCCGACGAGCAGCCCGGCGGCCATGCCGCGGCGCAGGTAGGCTGATACCAACGTCTGATCTAGTGGCAGGGAGCGCCGAGCAGGTGTCGCCCGTCGTGGGCGAACTCGTGCAGGTAGTCAAAGGGCCCGGCCGCCTGCCCGAGAAGCGGCAGCAGCAGCTCCCCACTGGCCGAGAGCAATACGAACAACGCGAGGAGCAACAACGCGAGAACCAGCAGGCTCCACAGCGGCAGTACGGGACGGTAGCTCCGCCCGAGGATCTTCTCCATCGTGCCTCCTTCTCGGGGTCCTCGCCCCGTTTTGGGACCATCGGCGAAAGGCCAGTATCCTGACTTCCGGCTCCCTGCTCTCCCGGCCTTCCCGCCGCCTCAGGCGTCGGTGACGTCTTCGGGTTCGCTCCCCGGTCACAGTGGCGGGACCGTGCCGGCCTCACACCGGCTTCCTGGGCCCCTTCGCTCCTTGCTTGTGCGCGCAGCATAGCCCGGAGACGGTCACACGTCAACAAGCACGCTCCGCCCTTCGGGCTCCGCTTGTCGGCAACGCTTCGGCTTCGCCTCGCTTTCGGCTGGTCGTCTCGATTCGCAACGGTGGCTTCGACTACCCACCTTTCCTGGGCATCGAATCTCTAGAGCGGAAGGGTGCAGGCCGCAGCGGGATCTGGCTGAAGGCGAGCCTGGCGAAGCCGGGCGAAGCGTTGCTGACGAGCGAGGGCGCTAGCCCGAGCGTGCTGACAAGGCGCGAAGCGCCGTGCCGACGAGCGGAGCCCGCAGGGCGAAGCGTGCTTGTTGCGTGGTATAAACCCTGCGAATCATGCAAAGCCTTCTGGACTTCATTGGATCTATACCCAGGTCGCCTGAGGGTGTTCTGGTTTTCGTGACGAATTTGCTCGTGGCGCACGGGTATCTCGTCATCCTCTTCGGGGCGGCCCTGGACAACTTCGGTCTGCCCGCTTCTGGGGATATCGTTCTGTTCGCCGGCGGCCTCTTCGCCAACGGGGGGGAGCTCTCGTTGCCGCTGGTAATGCTGAGCGGGTTCGCGGGGGCCTTTATCTCGGACAATTCCGTTTACTGGATCGGGCGCATCGGCGGGAGGCCGATGATGTACCGCATCCTCAAGATGCGATTTCTGCATTTCCTGATCAACGAGAAAAGCCTCGACAAGGTGGGACACTACTTCGAGACCCACGGCGGGAAGACGGTCTTCGTCGGGCGCTTCGGGCCGGGCCTGCGCAGCATGACCCCGCTGTTCGCCGGGGTAAGCAGGATGAAGTACTACAGGTTCCTCCCCTATAACCTCTCCGCGGTGATCGTGTGGGCCGTGGCCTACTCGCTGGTGGGCTACGTCTTCGGCCAGTACTGGGACGAACTCCTCGCCGTTGCGAGATCCCTCGGCTACGGCGTGATAGCGCTGGTCGTCCTGCTGCTGATCGCCTACGTCCTCCGCCGCCGCTGGTCGGGCAACGATCCACATTAGGGCAATTCGCGAACTGCCGCCACGGCTTTCGACAAGATGCCTCTCACCCTATTCTGGTGGGTCTTCGGTTAGCGTTTCGTAGGCCGTCAGGGCGAGCAGGACCAGGCAGACCGTGACGGTGAAGGTAAGCGGCGAGAGCAGAGAGCCGAAGGCGATGATCGGGACCAGGAGCGTTACGGCTGCGAGGCGTGCTATCAGGACGCGATCGTTCTGGGTGCCTTCGTTGATCCGGTCGACGAAAGCGATGCCTAGAAGGAAGAGGATGACGCCACCCGCGAGCACCGTTCTGGCCCCCAGACCGTAACCTTCGGAGGCCGGCGCTCCCGAGGCCAGCGCGTAGAGTGGGGCCGCGGCCTCGATGGCCAGTTGAACGCCCACGCCGAAGGCGGCGATGCCAGCGTAGACGGCGTAGTGCCCGTAGCCCCAGTAGAACGCCGGGCGCGGGCCAAGTTCGATGCCGGAAGACCTAACGTGGTCGAAGTACAGCCACCAGATGCTCACCGCTGCGACGAAGCCCGCCACAGCGGTCAGAACCGCCGTCGGGGCCCAGTCAGTACCGACCGTTCCCGAGGTTACCGCCAGCACGGACTCGCCGAGCACGATCAGGGTAAACAGCCCGTAGCGCTCTGCAATGTGGCGCGGGTGGAAGGTGATCCCGGGGTTATCCAGGGTCATCACGGCGAGGATCGGGCCCAGTAGTTCCACGGAAAGTCCGAGGGCCCAGAGCGCGTACTGGAAGGGCGCGGGCACGAGGAGTGAAGAGAGCCAGATGGTCGCCCCGATAAGGTTCCCTGCGGCGTAGCAGGCCACGAAGGGGCGCAGGTAGGCCGGCACGCTGCGTCCGGCCCTCACGAAGAGGCCGGCCACGAGCAGGCGCATCAGGGAGTAGGCCAGCCAGAACCCGACCACGGCGGAGGGATCCACGCCGATCCTGCCCACAGAGGCGGCGAGCCCGAGCATGGAGAGCATCGCGACGAAATACGTTACGCGGTAGGGCACGTCGTCGTTGTCGAAAGAGGTCGCGTACCAGGTGAAGATCATCCACGACCACCAGACGGGAACGAAGAGACCGAGGAAACGGAGCATCCCGTCTAGGTTCGGATCGTGGTGCAGCCCGCTTGCCAGCGCCGCGACCGCCACGACGAAGCAAAGGTCGAAGAAGAGCTCCAGCCAGGTGGAGCTCCGCTCCTCGGCGCGTTGCTCGCTCGCGAGGTTCCGCATGACCTGAGGGCGCACGAAGCGCCCGGAGAGGCGACCTCCCCCGTTGTCCCCACCCGGTACGGCTCCCGGGCCAGGGGCGTCGCTCACAGCGAATGCTCCGGCGCCAGAGGAGATGCTGGATACCAGCCGGGGTCCGCGTCGAACAACCTGTGGGCACCGATCGTTACGTACCTGACCACAAGAACCTCCCACCGGAAACACTCTGCCCAGCCTACAATCTGCTCGGGGGTTGCACATCACCCGAGCGGCTAGTCTTCGATGCACTTTGTGCAAACACCGTGGCCTTCCGGCGTCAGGCGGGCGTTGCTGGCGGTGTTGTGCCCGGCGGAAACCTGCTCGTGGCACCTTCTCTCTTTTCGGGGGTTGCCTGAATCTCCCGAAGTCTTCTCTTGCGTCTCTATCCGACTCCACGACCCCTGGGGCCGAGTTCCAGGGGATCAGGGACCTACGGCGTGCCCGTACAACGACCGGGTGGCAGTCTGTTCGGGAACCTGTGTGCCGCCCTGGTAGGCTGAACTTTCCACGCGATCAGTTGGGAGGCCGATAGGAGGGCCGGGGTGAGGTGTTTGCCTATTCCCTACCTGGGTACGCGGTTCTCGCAGCCACTATCGTCCACGAACCTGTCTATGAGTCGAATGGTTGGTTTTCGGGCTGTCTCGAGGCGCGGTCCGCAGGTTCTTCGTCGTTCAGGGGTCCGGGTGGGCAAGTCGCGGTACCATGATTGGAGCCACAGGCTATTCAGAGGAGACGAGAGACCTTGGATTTCTTGAGAAAGCGCCTGCCCGCTCAGATGGGCAAGTACCTGCAAGGGGTCGAGTTCCCCGCACGCAAGGAGGAGCTGGTCGGAAGGCTCGAGCGGAACGGGGTTCCCGGCCCGCTCGTCGGTCAGCTGCGAAAGCGGTTACCCGAAGGGGAGTACAGCGGCCCCCAGGACGTGCTGAAGGCCCTGCAGGGGAGGCGTTAGGGCCCGGCCAGGAGTGAGCAACCAGTACAGGAGAGAATAGGGACGTGGAGGATTCCAGGTACAGCCCGACGCGAGAGGCCGTCTTCACCGAGACCATGCAGATCGGTATCGTCGTGCGCGACCTCGACGCGACGCTTCGCAACTACGTCGACGACTTCGGCATCGGCCCGTGGCAGGTCCACGAGTTCGACCCCGAGAGCGCGGAGGACATGCGCGAGCAGGGCCAACCGGTCGAACCATCGGGACGGGGTGCCGTCACCCGCTTCGCTACGACCATGATCGGGGGAGTGATGTGGGAGCTGATCGAACCTCTCGACGAAGATAGCATCTGGGCCCGCTTCCTCGCCGAGAAGGGCGAGGGCGTCCACCACATCGCCGTGGCCACGCCGAGCTTCAAAGGGGCGGTGGCGGAGCAGACCGAGCGGGGAAACGACCTGGTGCTAAGCGGCACCTTCAGCGGCATCGACCTCGCCTACCTGCCGACCGGCCGCGACCTCGGGGTCATCACGGAGATCTTCAGCGGCATGCCCGAGGCAGAACAGGAGCCCGACACATAGGTTGTCGGCTCCGCGGCCAACAGGGTTCACCCTAACATCGAAGTGTAGGCCCGTCCGTGAGTGCAGAGGTTAGAGAGGCGACGTTGTCTGAACCGCAGAACCGGGGACAGGAGGGCCTGGAGAGACGCAACCACGAGCTCTCGGTGCTCAACGAGATCGCGCGCGAGCTCAACCGCTCCGTGGAGCTCGGTGAGGCGCTCGGGTTCACGCTCTCGCAGGTGGCCGAGTTGCTCGGGTTGAAGACGGCCTGGATCTGGCTCATGGAAGAATCCTCGCCCGAACCTTACCTCGCCGCCGCACGAAACCTGCCCCCAGCCCTTGCCGACGACCCGCGGCGTATGGACGGTTCAGGATACTGCTACTGCCTGGATACGTACAGGAGGGGCGACCTGGAGGGCGCGGCCAACGTGAACGTGCTGACCTGCAGCCGCCTCGACGGGCTCGTGGACGGCACGGGAGGACTACGCTACCACGCCAGCATCCCGCTCTACGCCGGGGAGAAGAAGCTCGGCGTGATGAACGTGGCTAGCCCGCAATGGAGGGGGCTCTCGCCCGAGGACCTGCAGCTTCTCTCCACCATAGGGGATCTGCTCGCCATCGCGGTGGAGCGGGCACGCCTCTTCGACCGAAGCGCCAGGCTTGGCGCCGTCGAAGAGCGTAACCGGCTGGCGCGTGAGATCCACGACACCCTGGCCCAGGGCCTGACCGCCACGGGCCTACAGCTGGAGTCGGCGGAGGCACTCCTCGATCACGGGGCTGGCGCGGAGCGCGCCCGGGAACCGCTCAGGCGCGCCCTCACCCTCACCAGGTCCAACCTCGACGAGGCCAGGCGTTCCGTGCTCGACCTGAGGGCCGCCCCGCTGGAGGGCCGCTCGTTGCCCGAGGCGCTCAAGACGCTCGTGGACCGCTGGGAGGCGGAGACGGGCGTGAACACGAGGTTCAAGGCCATCAACGGCAGCCACCCACTTCCGCCGCGGGTCGAGGTAGCCCTCTTCCGTATCTGCCAGGAGGCGCTCACCAACGTCGCCCGCCACGCCGAGGCGGGCCGGGTAACGGTCCGGCTCGTGGCCACGCCAGATGAGGTGCGGCTAGTGGTCATGGACGACGGCCGCGGTTTCGATTCCTCCCGCGTAGCGGCAGAACGCCACGGCATCGTCGGCATGAAGGAGAGGGCCGACACGGTTGGCGGCCACCTCGAAGTCCAGAGCGAAACGAACGCGGGAACGCGCCTCGAGGTCGCGATCCCGCTAGGGGGAGCCCACGGTGGATAGCATCAGGCTACTAGTCGCCGACGACCATCCCATGCTGCGCGAGGGCCTCGTCGCCGTTCTAGGCACCCAACCCGACTTCGAGGTGGTCGGGGAGGCCGCCGACGGCGACGAGGTGGTCAGGCTGGCCGGAAGCCTGGACCCCGACGTCATTCTGCTTGACCTGGAGATGCCTGGGACCGACGGCGTCGAGGCCCTCGAAAAGCTGCGCGACGCGGGCTCCCGCGCACGGACCATAGTCTTCACGGCCTACAATACCGACGAGAGGATCCTGGGCTCCCTGCGCGCCGGCGCCCGCGGCTACCTGCTCAAGGGCGCCTCCAGGCAGGAGATCTTCGGCGCCATC
>DASUPX010000475.1:0-8014 GCA_036280905.1 Rubrobacter sp.
CCTCTTTTGGCTCCTTCCTGAATTGTATAATCCGGAACCATCGTGCATGAAGTCTTGGCCATCGCTCTCATCGCGTTCGTGGTAGTAGACAGGACCATCGCCGCGCTGCTCGGGATTGCCATCTCTCCGGGGTTCCTGTTACCTTCGTCTCCCTGGCTATGGCCACGGTTTACATCGTGCTCGGGTACTACGACGGGCCCACCTCAACCTATCGCAATCTCTTCCTCGGGATACCTGTAGCGGGGGGTCCGTTCGCGGGCGGCCAGGGCCAGGATGAAGGTTATGGGTCCGACCCTTCCCAGGAACATCAGGAGGGAGATCAGCAACTTGCCGAAGGGGCTCAACTGGGGCGTTACGTCGAGGCTGAGGCCAACGGTACCGAAGGCGGAGGTTACCTCGAAGAGGGCGGGCAGGAGGTTGAGGTCGTCTGAGACCATAAGGGCAAGCGTGCTCGAGATGACGAGCAGTGAGGCAAGGGCCAGGATGGAGAGGGCCCTCGCGACCAGCGGTCGCGGAAGAGTGCGCGAGAAGAGGGTGATCCTGTCCTGTCCCCTGACCTGGGCCACCACGATAAGGGCCACGAGCGCCAGGGTCGTCACCTTGATGCCGCCCCCCGTCGAGGTCGGGGCTGTGCCTATGAACATCAGGATCATCTGTATGAGAAGTGTGTCGTCGCGCATCTCAGGGTAGCTGACGGTCGTGAACCCGGCCGTTCTGGGGGTTACCCCCTGGAGCAAGGACATGGCGGCCTTCGAGTTGAGAGACTGCCCCCCCAGCGTGTTCGGGTTCGTCCACTCGAAGAGCGCCACGCTCGCGACGCCGACCACGATCAGGATCGCGGAGGTGATCAGGACCACCCTGGAGTGTACGGAGAGCCTGCGATCCTCACGAAAGTTGTAGAGGTCTACCAGCACGGGAAAGCCGAGACCCCCGAGCGTGATCACGGCCGCAAGCCCCCCGATTATGAGCCAGTTACCCGCGTAGGGGACCAGATCGCCGTCGGGTATCGTGGCGAACCCGGCGTTGCAGAAGGCCATGATCGCGTGGAAGATGCCCTGGAAGACACCCTCGCCGAGACCCAGCCCCACGCTAACAAACCCTATGCTCAGGACCACGGCCCCGAGCAACTCCACGGCGAAGGTGATCCTGGCTATCTGGAAGAGCAGCCTGAGGGTGTTGCGGGGGGAGCCGGCGCTCTCCGTCTCCGTGCGCACGGTGAGGAGACGCCTGAAGCCCACCCTCTGGCCGATGAGCAGGGCGGCCAGGGTGGTGACGGTCATGATGCCAAGGCCCCCGAGCTGCATCAGAACCATCATCATCACCTGCCCGAAGTGGGTGAAGGTGCCAGGGATTCCGACCGTCGATAGACCGGTTACGGTTACGCAGCTCGTAGCGGCGAAGAACGCGTTCGTCAGGGAGATGCCGCCGGTAGTGGACCAGGGCAACATGAGCATCGCCGTCCCGGCACCAACGAGCGCCAGGAAGCCATAGACTATGAGCCGCGGGGCCGTAAGACGAAACAAAACCCTCTCCCGTGTCTCCGTGATGCCTGACAGCTCGAAGCAGTATACCCGCGGGCCGGTCGCTAGCAGGCGACCCTACCATCCACGAAAAGAGATACAATCAGGCAAGCGAGTGATCGGCTGTAGACTCGAAGGGCGATTTTGACGCAGCTTACCGACAGCTTCGACCGCAAGATGGACTACCTCAGGATCTCGGTCACCGACCGCTGCAACTTCCGTTGCCAGTATTGCATGCCTGAAGACATCCAGTTCCAGGACAAGAGCCAGATCCTTACCCTAGAAGAGATGCTTACCTTCGCCGAGGCGTGCCTGCAACTCGGCGTGACCAAGGTACGGGTTACGGGTGGCGAGCCGCTCGTCAGGCGCGGCGTCGTAATGTTCATCGGGTGGCTCAAGGACCTCGGCTTCGAGGACGTGACCATGACCACCAACGGATTCCTCCTGGAGGAGAACCTGGAGGGTCTCGTGGAGGCCGGCCTCGACCGCGTAAACATCTCGCTCGATACGCTTCAGCCCGAGAAGTTCGCCTTCATAACCCGCCGCAACCACTTCGAGAAGGTCTGGAAGGCCTTGATGGCGGCCATCGAGACGACGCTCTCGCCCGTCAAGATCAACGCCGTCGCCATGCGCGGGGTCAACGACGACGAGATCTCAGATATGGCGAGGCTGACGCTCGAATACCCCATGCACGTCAGGTTCATCGAGCTCATGCCCCTGAACGGCGACACGGATGGCTCACGCTTCCGCTCGCTCTTCATACCGGGGATCGAGATCCTGGAACGTGCCCAGGCAGAGCTGGGAGACCTCGTGCCCGTCGAAAAAGACGACCCCGCCGCCCCGGCCGACGAGTTCCGATTCGACGGAGCCCCCGGCACCTTCGGCGTGATAACCCCGGTCTCAGAGCCCTTCTGCGCCCGCTGCAGCCGCCTGCGGCTTACGGCTGACGGCAAGATCCACCCTTGCCTCCTGACAGACCTCGACGTGCCGGTAAAGGACGCTATCCGCTCGGAAGACCCCATCCCGGCGATCCACAAGGTGCTCTGGGAGACGGCGCGCATCAAGCCCGCCGCTGGTTTGACGCTTCCAGAGGAAGCCCGCCACCGCACAATGAGCCAGATCGGCGGTTAAGCCCTCCTAGTCGGGCTCGATTGAAGCGATCAGGCCCTCGTTGTTGAGGCCCTCCTGGTAGAGTTCGGCGAGCTCCTTGTGGCACTTGGTGGCGACGGCCTTGCCCCTGTTGTGGGCCTCCATCATGATGTCCACGGCCCGCTGTACCGACATGCGCGGGATGACCTTCTGCAGTACGGCGACGACGTGCTCCATTGGAGTGTAGTCGTCGTTGTGTAGGATGACCTTGTAGGGTGGTTCCTCGGTGGTGCTGTGCTCTATCTCTATCCCCGGTCTGGTCTCGGTGGAAGAGGCAGAGGGGATCGCTACGCTATGCAACGTTGGTATGCTTTGCACTGTCATCTCCGGTCTGACTGACTGATCACCCTGGCAAAATACCGCGGCGAAGCCGAGTTCGCAACCCTCTGTTGGCTACCGGATGCCGGGCAGCACCCTGTCACGGACCTCGTTTACAGTGCGCTCGTTACGCCCCGCTATCCTCACGGCCCGCGGCCTCGGGGGATAATCCTCGGGTTCGTCGCGCATGAGAGCGGGCAACTCCACCGGGCTCTTCGGGCCCCATTTCGTGCGCCAGCTCTCGGCCACCCGTTCCGGCATCTGCTGGTGGGAGACTGCCGCCCAGAGCGCGGTCCAGGCGCGCGGTACGACACGCCAGATGTCGTAGCCCCCGCCTCCCGTGGCCACCCAGCGGGCGCCGCAGAGCTCGTGTGCGAGGTCGTGCATCCTGCGGGGGACGTGCTCGTAGAGGCGGGTCGTTGCGAAGAGGTGGGTCAGGGGATCCAGGGCGTGACCATCGCAACCGTTCTGGGAGAGGATCAGGTCGGGCCCGAAGGCTCTGAGGGCGTCGGGGACGACGGCCTCGAAGCAGGAGATCCAGGACTCGTCGTCCGTGTAGGGCTCGAGGGGCACGTTGACGCAGAAGCCGGCGCCCCCGTTGCTGCCCTTCTCTCTTACCTCGCCCGTGCCGGGAAAGAGGTAGCGGCCAGACTCGTGCATGGAGATGGTCAGGACCTCCGGGTCGTCGTAGAACATCCACTGCACCCCGTCGCCGTGGTGGGCATCGGTGTCGACGTAGGCGATCCGGATGCCGGGATGCTCCTGCTTGAGGCGCGCGATGGCCACGCCGGCGTCGTTGTATACGCAGAAACCGCTGGCGCGCGAGCGCATGGCGTGGTGGAGTCCTCCAGAGATGCACATGGCGTGCTCCGCCTCTCCCGCCATCACGAGGCGGCACGCGGCAAGTACGCCGCCGACGACGCGCGCGCACGCCTCGTGCATGCGGGGGAAGAGCGGATTGTCCGAGGTCCCCAGGCCGTAAGGCCTCAGGTCGGAGAGCGCCGCCGCCTCACGCCCGGCCCTCTGGACCATCCGCACGTAAGTGAGGTTGTGGACCGTGATCAGGTCCCCCTCCGTCGCCGGCCCCGAGGGGATAAACGGGTAGTCTTCCAACAGCCCCGATGCCTCGCACAACTCGAGGGCGAGACGGAGGCGCAGGGGGTTGAAGGGATGATCGCCGCCAAACCCGTAATCTTCGAGGGCGAGGTCGTGAACGATGGCGGCACGCCCGCTCAAGGTCTAGGCGGCCACAGCACGGCGTACCCCGCCTCCTCAAGATACCCAACCACCTCATTGGTGTCGATGGCGTCGACCCTGAAGACGACCACGCGCTCCCTCTCATCTCCCTCTTCTTCCGGTTCCCTCGTCGCCCCCATCGCGGCGCTTACGATGTTGATGCCACACATCCCGAAGACCCCGGCGGCGCCGGCCAGGGCCCCCGGCCTATCCGGCACGGCGACCTCCATCCGGCTACCGGGCTCGTTGGCGCCAACCAGGTAGACCAGCGCCTCCATTACGTCGGTGGCGGTGACTATGCCGACCAGCTCGTCTCCCTGCATGACCGGCAGGCAGCCGATCTTGCGTTCCCGCATCGTGTTCGCCGCCTGCTCGATGGGGTCGTCCGGGTCGGCGGTTATCACCTCGCCGGCCATAACGTCCTCCACCAGGACCCGCTGCAGGGCCGCGGCCCTGGAAGGGTCGCCGAAGGCGGGCGTGGAGGAGCGCAGGTCCCTGTCCGAGACTATACCCACGAGACGTCCCCCCCGCAGGACGGGGAGGTGCCTTATGCGTCGCTCCCGGCACAGGGCGAGGGCCGTCGCCGCCGTCTCGTCCGGTGAGAGCGTTGTGATCTCACGTTCCATCGAATCTTTCACGAGAAGCATCGGATTCCTCCTTCCCACCCGCATTGTACTGTAGCGCGGCCACGCTCGTAAGCCCGTGGCTGGTATAAAAGGACCATGCCAGAAAGGCTCAACGGGCTGCTCGCCGACGGCGCGACGGCTCTCGTCAAGGAGAGCTTCACCGGTGTCGCCGCCACCTGGTGGTGGGAGCGGCGCGTGGGGGGCGGCATAGAAATCTGTCAGGAGTTCGACCCCGGGGCGGCGAGCCGCGGGATCTCCGCCCGCACCGGCCGCGAGGTAGCGGAGGTGGAGAACACCATCGTACGTGAGCTTGGCCTCGAAGACGCCGAGCCCGTGGTTCTTACTTTCGAGGTTTCCGGCGAGACGGAGACGGACCGGGTGGCGGCGCTGCTCGCCGAACGTTCTGCACGGCCCGAGGGCCTCGCTTCCAGCCTCTACGACCGGATCGTGGAGGCGCTAGAGGGGAACCCGCGAAGGCCGTAGTCCGGTCTGGTCCGGTACCTCTACTTGCCCCGGCAACACATCCGGCCGATCCGGGCCAGAGGGGCTGGGCCGTCGTCAGCCCCGCCCACCGTTCTTGCTCTGTCGAGTCCTTGGCCTACTCGTCGGAAGGCGAAGCCCCGATCAGCCCTCCCTGTACCGAAGAGCCTTGCTGTGCGGAGGCATCTACCATCGCGGGATAGCCGTTCCTCTTGTGCTCGCAGTTGTTGGCGATGATGTCGAGGCCCTTGTCGCGGTAAACAGTGTCCTCCCCGGTACCGCAGTCCACCACCTCCCTGGTGACCTTGACCTCGCCGACTTCTTCGGGAAAGCCTCTCTGTGCCACGATGATGGTGTCGTCGGCACCGTTTCCAAAGACGAGGTCCACGCCACCCTGGCCGAATCCACCGTAGACCCTGTCGGCGCCTGGCCCACCGGCGGTCCTGTCGCTACCCTTTTCGGGGTAGGTATAGGGAGCTGTTCTGCCGATCTGCTCTCCGCCCCACACGAGCTCATCGGCACCTGAACCGCCGAGAACCCTGTCGGCACCCAGACCGCCCTCCATCTCGTCCTGGCCGCCTTTACCACGCATGAGGTCCCCGCCGGCGCGGCCGTGCATCTCATCAGCGTCGGGCGTGCCGTTCATGAGATCGCCGTTTCGAGTACCGTTACATACGGTGCCGGTGGTGCAGTCTACGGTGGCGGCCAGCGCTACGGCCGCCATGCCGAGCACCAGGGCCATGATCACTACCAGTCCAAGCAGGCTACGCTTCATCGACTGTTCCTCCTAACGTCCTCGGTGGCCTCCCACTGATGGGTAGATGTTAGCAACTCGCTCGTGGTGGGGGATCGTCCAAATGGGTGAGATCTCGGGCGTTCGCCACACCCCGCTTACCTGTTGATCTCGACCAGCAGCACCCAGGCGTCGAACATCGCCGCGAGCGTGGAGAGGACCATGCCGGCCACCAGCCAGTACAGGCCACCGAACCCGACCGTCAACAGCGCGATGCCGGCGATCACGTTGGGCAGGGTAGCGATCTGGGCGAACGTTATGCGTAGTAGCAGGGGCTTTCGCAGGTAGGATGGTATCGTCGACAGGTTCCGCAGGTGAAGCGCCTGGATGGTGACGATCCACGCGTAAGCCGCAACCCCCACCACAAGCACCTCCATCCCCATGAGAGAGACGCTTTGACCAGGCACGAGCAGCAAGATAGAGGCGGTAAGTACGGCCAACAACATGATCAGGGCCTCCGCGGCCCTGCCGGGAAGTCCGCTGTCCGA
This sequence comes from Rubrobacter sp., assembly GCA_036280905.1. Lineage (GTDB taxonomy): Bacteria > Actinomycetota > Rubrobacteria > Rubrobacterales > Rubrobacteraceae > Rubrobacter_D. Next base: position 6,611 of record DASUPX010000475.1, read on the forward strand.
CTGCGAGACGATCTTTTCCAGGTTGATAGAGACCCCGACGAACACGAGCCCGGTGAGAACTCCGGCTGCCGCGGACGTAGCCAGGAAAAAGTCGTGCCACTGTTCCATCTGCCCCCGCCCTTCGTCGTGGTCCCGACGGAAGTCTAGGCGAATCGACCGCACGGCGCATCCCCTGGCAAGCCAGGCCACCTGGCCCCCTCGCGCAGCGAGCCCCGTCACTTTTCGACCGGTGATCGTGCTCAAGATGTACTATTGACAGTTCTCTCACCGGCAGGAAAGGTCTGCTCGATCATCGACGGCGTGCTCGCGGAGCCACTCCAGGGCCGCCCCGCCGGAATGGAGGACCGAGATGTGGCCTTCCTCCTCACGCAGCCAGAGCTCCGCCCTGGGACAGTGACGGGCGAGCCATTCGCCGTGCGAACCCGGCACCACCCGGTCGCTGCCGCCGTGCAGGATCAGGGTCGGAGCGCCAACCAGCGCGGGGTCGAACCCCCACGGGGAGACGTAGGCGAGATCGTCGTCTATCAGAGGGCCCGGACCGTTCTCCAAAGCGGGCCCGACCACGCTATCGAACCACGCCCAATCGCCTTCGAGCGCGGCGAGATCCGCCGCAATGAACCCGAACTCGTCATCCTCGGCCGCGGCCGTCGCCTCGTAACGCTCCCTGGCCACTCGCCCCCGTGTGGCGGCCTCTAGCGACGCCGCGCTGGAGTCCGCCATGCCCGCGAAGTAGTCGAGCCCCCCGGCCCCGTATGGGGCCAGCCCAGACACGCTGACCACGCCGAGTACACGCTCCGGTAGCAGCGCGGCGCAGGCGAGGGCATGTGGTCCGCCGCCGGAGTGTCCCATGACCGCGAACCGGGTGATGCCCAGCGCGTCGGCAACGTTAGAGACGTCGGCGGCGGCCGACGCCACGTTTCGGTCCTTGCGGGACGTAGATCCACCGTAGCCAGGACGGTCGTACGATACCCACCTGATGCCGAGCCGTTCCGCAGCCTCGAACAGGGGCTCGGGGGGAGATCCGGTGTTGGGGGTGCCGTGGTGCCAGAAGACCACGAGACTGCCGTCCGTCCCTGCCGTGCCCGTGTCGTAGACGTGCAGCGTACGCCCATCTCCGGCTTCTACCTGTGTCTCACTTACCACCCGCCAAGTCTATGGGTCAGGATAGTTGTTCGCACCCGCAAATTTTTCAGTAAGCGATATACGCGGTACCGGCGGGTACACTGCGTTGCGGAAGGCAACCCGCGAGGAGGTTTCGTGTTCCAGAGTGAGGCCAGGGAGCCGACCGGGCGCTACCGGGCGGAGATCGTAGCCGGCGAGATGAGACAGAAAAGCCACCAGACCAAGGTGCAGGAACGCCTGGATGAGGGCGCGGCGAAGGGATGGCGGCTGGTTAGCGCCACC
>DASUPX010000476.1:0-12873 GCA_036280905.1 Rubrobacter sp.
CCAAGACCCCTGCTACCGATCACGATCGTTCCTGCGCCCAGCTCCTCGCTCAGCTTCACGATCTCCTTGTCCGGCTCTCCCGCCCTGAGATGAGTCTCCGCTACCTTCCCTCCCGATGACCTGAGCTGCTCGGCCTGCTCCTCGAGGAACGCGCGACCCTCCTCCTCAGCCTGCTCGGTTACCGAGCGCATGACCTCCTGGGAGTAGAGGTGGTGTCCCCTGAGCTCGCTGGGAGACGGAAGCACATAGGCGATGTGCACCTCCGAGCCTGTGTCCTTGGAGAGCTCGGCGGCGGCCTGTGTGGCCTGGCGTGCCTCTTCTGAACCGTCGGTGGCCAGCAGGATCTTCGTGGGAAATACGCTCACCGGGGGACCCCCTAGTTTTCTTTACCCTTTCCTGGGCATCATGATGACACACCCTGCCATTTAGCGCTTGCGCGCAAGTCCGTTGGATGGACGGAGGACAACCGTGCCGTTAACCTGTTCCGCTTCCTGCTTATCAGTGAGGGGGATACCGATCCCGTTGTGCACGAGGTGTTGCGTGAGGCCGCCCCGGACGGCACGAGACGCCCGACCGTTCGCGTCGGCGGAGCGTGATATGTACCGCGACGGATTCGCCCCCCCTCGCCGGCCTTCGATGACCGGTTTCGGGACCCATTCCATTCCTCCGAGCAACGTCTCCGCGCACTCCGGTGATGGGAGCGGATGCTGGACTATGCATCTGTAGGCATCGGCCTCCAACGGCGGGCGTCGCTGCTCTCCGTGTAGGACATCGGTGCCGGGTAGCTTATGAGCTCGACGGTCAAGCCCCAGGGGGTGCGCGCGTAGATGAACCGATTGCCCTCCCCGGCCTCGGGTCCTGGTAGCGGATTAGGGCCGGACATGAGATTGACGTTGTGGCGACGGAGGTGCGCCACGGCGGCGTCCAGGTCGTCGACGTAGAGCGCCAGGTGCTGTATCCCGACGTCGTTCGGCCTAGGGAACTCCTCGCGCTGCTCGGGCGAGTAGAACTCGAATAGCTCTATGTTCGCGCCGTTGGCGCAGCGCAAGAAGCGGACCGCCTCGATGCGGCTGCCCTCGGGCACGCCGAGCCGATCCCTCGGGGTGTCATCCGCCGGAGGTTCGCGCTCGTAGAGCAGCTCGCAGCCAAGTACTTCGACGAAGAAGGCGGTTGCCTGCTCCATGTCGGGCACGGTGATGCCGATATGGTCTACACCGCGTAGACCCGGCAGTGGCGTGCCCTTACCGGACGTTGTGGATGACTCGTCCAACTTCAACTCCCTTCTTGCCTGCTGCGACCGATCTTATACCACTGACAATGAGACCTCCGATCGACAAGCTAGATGTGCCCTGTATCTTCGACGACCCTGGGCGTGCGTACTTGTGGGAGTTTGCCTTGTAAGCACCCGGGTCAACAAAACCTATCTAGGACGAAGAGTGTGAGGCGGTTATTGAGCCTAAATGTTGCGTGCGCTACAATTGGGCTCGCAGCCAAGCTGCGAGCTCGGGAGTCCTCCTAAATCCCTTACCTGGTTAGGAACCCGAGCTGCTCCTCTTTCGCCTTCGCTTGCGATCTTGCTGCTGCCTCCTTCGACATATACGTTATGTCCTGGCGATCACCCTACGACCAAATATCCCAGTAACGCCTTCGGTTTGTGCCCATCCTTGAGAGGGAGGACCGGCGAGCAGTACCTTCGCGAGGGCCCATGTTGTGGAAAAGGAAAGCCGCAACCGACAACGCAGCGATTCCTGGGCTCTGAGATCGTCTTTCGAACCCCCTAGGCGAGTCGAGATCGAATGTAGAGTTCGTTCGGATTCGGTTAGGTTGAGTGAAGGAGTGCCTTCGTGCGAGCCAGTTAGATACGGATGTGGCGTATTGACGGTAGATCGACGCTCAATTAGTATTTGATCGGGGTACAAGAAGGGAAATATGGGGAAAGTAGGAGGGATTTGCAGTATGGCTGAAACAACGCAACGATCAGGGGAACTCGCATCCGAGCTACCGAGCAATAGCGTCCTACCAGCAGTAGAGTACCGGGATCTGCCTGAGCCCCAGGGCCTGCGCAAATACATAGGGGCGAGCGTCATTATCCTTGCTACGGCGCTCGGCTCCGGCGAGTTGATACTGTGGCCTTACATCACCACTCAGGTGGGTTTGGGTCTCGTGTGGCTCTCGGTTCTCGGCATAACGGTGCAGTTCTTCTTGAACATGGAGATAGAGCGCTACACGCTGGTGACCGGCGAGACCGCTGTCACTGGCTTTAGCCGCATGTGGGTGGGATGGTCCGTGATCTTCGCCCTCGGAGCAATCCTGCCGAACACCATCCCGGGGTGGGCCTCGAGCGGGGCCGAGTTGTTCACGTTCATCTTCGGTCTCGGCGAGGGGGCTTTACCCATCGTAGCCACGATATTCCTTTTCTCCATCGCCGTGTCGGTTACCCTCTCTCCTGTTGTCTACCAGCTACTCGAGAAGGTCCAGGCTGTGCTGGTCATTATCGTCCTGGCCTTCATCGCGCTGGCGATATTCGTAGCCACCGATCCGTCGGCCTGGGCGGGAGTCGTCACCGAGGCTCCTCAGGGGGTCGCCAATCTCCCCACCTACTGGAAGGAGGTCGGGGCTATCTCCATCCTGGCGGCAGTATCCTTCGCGGGGGCCGGCGGCGCCAACAACCTCTGCCAGAGCAACTACGTCAGGGATAAGGGGATGGGCATGGGAATACATATCCCCAACATCGTCTCGCCTATAACCGGTGAGGAGGTGGCCGCGCCAAGCATCGGGTACATGCCACCGGACACCGAGGAGAACCGTCGTCGTTTTAAAGGGTGGTGGAAGGTAGCGAACCAGGAGCACCTCATAACCTTCTGGTTTCTCGGAGCGTTATTGCTCGTAAGCCTCTGCGTGCTGGTCTTCTCGAGCATAGGCGTCCAGGAGAACATTGGTACGGACCTGGCGTTCGTTGAGGATTGGGGCGCCGCCATGGGTGAGAAAATTGCGCCCTGGTTCGAGGAGTTCTTCCTTATCGCGGGCTTCGTGATGCTGTTGTCGACCAACATAGGCATCATGGATTACGTGGGCCGCATCACCGGTGACTCACTCAAGGTGACCGTCCTTAGAAACAGCGAGTTCTGGAGCGAGAGCAAGATCTACGCCACGGTCGTTTGGTTCATGGCCATTGGTGGCTCGATATTAGTATGGACGGGCATCGAGCCGATCGCATTGCTGATCATGTCCGCAGCGGGAGGCTTTTTCGTGATGGCCGCCTACTCGACGCTGCTCAACTTCATCAACCGACGGTACCTGCCGGAGTGGGCCAGGCTCAAGGGCTGGCGATCGCCGATCATGGTCTTCGTCGCCGTGTTCTACGTCTTCCCATCGCTGTACGTTATCTACCTGCTGGTGACCCAGGGGCCATCGGGCGTGGGAATATAGCTTAGGAGAATGCGAACGCTTGAGGAGGAGGCGCGGCCGGAGTGCTAAAAGAGTTCTGGCTGCGCATCCTCTTCGCGCTCGTGATCTTCTGCGTGCTGATCACACTGGCCTACCTGCTCGGGTTGCTTTAGATAGTTTGTTAGCGTGCATTGTCGACCTTCGGCTAACCGAAGCCCCCACGGAACAGCATCCCCTCGTCTGCAGATCAGGGACACGTAAGGTCTACAAGGGAGCCGCGCTTGTGGACACCATCAGACCATTAACGAAGTAAGCGAGGGTCACCCGAGCAGCTTCGTTCGGCCGAAGACCGTCTCTTGAGTCCCGCTCGGCCCTAGTTTGGGTCCGGCCGCCGTTGCCGCTCCCGTTCTTCGCCGGTCGAACGTTCGCTCCGAACGTCCTCCCTGACCATCCGAAGGAACGAGCGCAGAACGACGCCCGGGTCGTCTCGACGCCATACCATTCCCAGTTCCACCGTGGGCGAAAGGCCGTACACCGGCTTGTAGACCACGCCCCTCCTGCGAAGGTTGCGCAAGGATGCCGGAACCAGTGCCACACCCATATCCCCGGCGACAAGACCGACTATGGTCTGCATGAGCCAGACGTCTTTCTGTACCGCCCTCGGAACGAAACCCGCCTGGCGGCAGGCCCGGGTAACCTGTCCGAAAAGACCAGGCATCGAATAGCGTGCGGGAAGGATGAACGGTTCTTCGGCGAGGGCTTGTAGCTCGACTCGCGGTTTTGCGGCGAGACGATGCGACTCCGGCAGGGCAAGAACCAGAGGTTCACGCGAGACGCATTCTATGTTGAGCAAGGCATCGTCGAGCGGGAGGAACAGAAACCCCGCATCGATCTGCTTGTCGTGCAGACGTGACACTACCTGGTCTGGTCGCATCTCACGTAAAAAGAGCTCGACGTCCGGAAAGCGGTTCCTGAACGTACGCAGTATGGGCGGTAGCACCTCGTTGGAGGCCGAAGGCACGAAGCCCAACGTGAGGCGGCCAACCTCGCCATGCCCCACACGCTGGACGACGCGGGTAGTTTGTTCTAGCTGAACGAGGATACGGCGTGCTTCTTCCAGGAGTGCTTCCCCCGCCTCGGTCGTCCTGACGCCGCGGTTGGTCCTCACGAAAAGGAGAACCCCAAGCTCCTCTTCGAGCCGCTTGATCTGATTGCTCAAGGGCGGCTGCGAGATACGAAGCCTCTGGGCGGCCCGGTTGAAGCTGAGCTCCTCGGCCACCGCCACGAAGTAACGCAAACGCCGTAGTTCCATGTTCGGGTTATAGCAAAAACGTATGCCCGGTGCACTAAATTAGTATTGGACATATGACCCGTGGATGATAACAATAGCGACCAGGGAAGGAAACGGACCGAGATGATCAAGTGGGGGAAAGGATTCTTGGAGAAAGTAGGCCGTCGGAGCTAACGCCGAAGACGGGGTGTCCGCACGTAGCTCATGCGCGGCCAGAAGTACGGAAAGATGGCCTGTCGGACATCTCGTGTGAGGCTCTAGGGGAGCCTCTCTTTGAGGGGTAGTGTCATGGAACGCCCAGCTACACAGGTGACACTCCCTAAACCTCTGCAAGTGACTAATCGATCTTCGTAATCGGTCTTCGAAAGGGGAGAAGTATGCAACGCGCAGATAGCGAAGATGGTGGAGCTGGCGGGGTTCTTACCGACGTACGGGAAGAACCCCGCCAGCTGCGGCCGGTGGTCGTCGCGGCCGCGGTCGGCAGCTTCGTGGAGTATTACGATTTCGCGGTGTACGGTGCCCTCGCCGCGATCCTGTCGGTCGTCTTTTTCCCCTCCGGAAATCCTACCGCCGCGTTGCTATCCACGTTCGCGATATTCGCGGTGGCCTTCTTTGTGCGGCCTCTCGGGGGTCTGCTCTGGGGCCATCTCGGGGACAAGATCGGGCGCCAGCGCACGCTGGCCACCGTCATCATCCTCATGGCCGTGGGCACGGTCGGTATAGGATTGTTGCCGAGCTACGCCGCGATAGGCCTGGCGGCTCCCGTCCTGGTTGTGGCCCTGCGATGCGTGCAAGGCTTCTCGGCCGGGGGCGAGATCATGGGCGCGAGCACTTTCGTTGCCGAATACGCACCGGAGGGGCGCAGGGGCTTCCTGACGAGCTTCATACAGTCCGCGACCACGGCCGCGTTGCTCGCCGGCGCGGCGATCGCGTTCCTGTTGACGAGCATCTTTCCGGAGGACGCCGTGACCTCCTGGGGATGGCGCATACCATTCTTGCTGGCGGGACCGATCGGCATCATCGGTTTGTACATCCGGCTGAGGCTCGAAGACACCCCACATTTCAAGGCCATTCAGGAGGGCCACGAGGTCACACAGAACCCCGTGCGCGAAACGCTCAGTCATGGGGAGAACTACAAGCAGATAGTCCTGGCGGCCGGGGTGGGCGTCGTCCAGTTCGTCGCCTTCTACATGCTGCTGACCTACATGCCGACCTACCTCACCGAGGAGCTCGGCTTCCAGAGCTGGGAGAGCTTCCTCTCGCTAACCATCGCGACCGCGTTCTTGATGGTCACCATCCCGTTCGCGGGCCTCGTCTCCGACCGAATCGGCAGGAGGACGACGCTTATGGTGGCCACGGCGACGCTGTTGGTGCTGACCTATCCCTGCTTCCTGCTCATAAGCCAGGGCACTTTCCTCGCCGCCGTGGTTGGCCAGGTGCTGCTGGCCATACCGGCCTCCGCCACCGCAGCGAACCTGCTCGCGGCCCAGACCGAGATGTTCCCCACCCGCATCCGCTACACCGCGTACGCCATCGCCATGAACGTCGGCGTCGCTCTGTTCGGGGGCACCGCGCCGTTCGTGGCCACGTACCTGATCTCTGTGACAGGAAGCAACCTGGCCCCCGCCTTCTACCTGATGTTCGCCGCCGCGCTGTCGTTGATCACCGCCCTGGCAATGACGGAGACGGCCAAGGAGCCGCTCCGCGACGTGTAGCCACGGAGGTCTAGACGGAGCGGGCAAGGAGAGTCTAGGTGACTTCGGGCGAAAAGGCGTTCAGACCGACTGGTCGGAACGAACAGGCAAGGCATCGATTCGCGACGTGTCCGATGCCTTGCGCGTCCCCCAAAACGAGATAGGAGGGTGTCGGATCGCGGATTCGGTGGACGAAGCGGCACGCCTGGTCGACGCGGCCGAAGCCGCCAAAGTCCCGCTCCTCGTGGGCCACCACCGACGTCACAGCCCCATCCTGGTGAAGGCGCGCCATGTAGCACGGGACGGCACGCTCGGACCGATGGTCGCCGTGATGGGCAGCGCGCTTTTCTACAAGCCCAGCCACTACTTCGACGAAGCGCCCTGGCGGCGCCAAGCCGGCGGCGGTCCCATCCTGATCAACATGATCCACGAAGTAGACAACCTGCGCTCCCTATGCGGTGACATCGTGGACGTGCAGGCCTTCTCCTCCAATGCGACCCGCGGCCTCCCCGTGGAAGGCACCGTTGCGATCAACCTGCGTTTCGCAAACGGCGCCCTCGGCACGTTCCTGCTCTCGGACACGGCGGCGTCGGTGAGGAGTTGGGAGCAGACATCGCGCGAGAACACCGGCTACGCGCACTACCAGGACGAGGATTGCTACTTGATCTCCGGTACGCTCGGCTCGCTCGCGGTGCCCACCATGAGGCTAAAAGTCTACGCGGGAGAGCGTTCCTGGTGGAAGCCGTTCCACGAAGACATCGTCAACATCGAACGCGCCGACCCGCTGGCGCGCCAGCTAGAGCACTTCTGCTCCGTCATCCGCGGCGAGACGGAGCCTTTGGTGAGCGGGCGGGACGGGCTCCAAACGCTGCGCGTTACGCTCGCGATACACGAGGGCGCACTGACCGAAAGCTCCGTGCACCTGCCGCTTGCGGAGAATACCGGGGCAACGGTGCACAAGGAGGGGAGTTGAGCGACATGCTTACGCTACGAAGTCTCGGTTTGCGGCAAAGTAATCGTCGACCGACGAGTTGAACAGGTGAGTCTTGGCAGGGTATTTGAAGCAGTTCCTCGGAATCCCAGGGGTGCGTAGATGAAGGCTTTCGTAAAGACGGGTCATCAACCCGGAGACGCTGAGATCAGGGAGGTATCGGTCGTCCGACCCGGCCGCGGTGAAGTTCTGCTGCGTGTGGCCTCCTGCGGTGTCTGCGGCAGCGACGTCCACGCTCTCAGATCGGACCCCGGCTTCGAGTGGGTCACGACGCCGGTGACGCTCGGTCACGAGTTCTCGGGCATCGTCGAGGAGGTCGGATCCGGCGTTGCGCGGACGAGCCCCGGAGATCGGGTGGTCGCGGTCGCGGTACAGGGTTGCGGCCGCTGCGAGACTTGCCTGTCCGGCACGACCCAGTTGTGTCCCGATCGCGTGGCCGTGGGCCTCTCCCGCGATGGGGGGATGGCGGAGTACGCCATTATGCCCGAGCGGCACCTCGTACCCGTCCCCGAAGGCCTCGACCTCGCGGTGGCGGCCCTGGGCGAGCCGCTGTCCGTGGCCGTGCACGCGGTCGATGTTCGGGCGGAGATAGGCCCCGAACAGCGGGTGGTGGTGTCGGGGCCGGGGCCCATCGGGGTTCTGTGCGGGATGCTAGCCAGGCACAGGGGGGCGGAAGTGCTGCTCACCGGGGTCGGGCAAGATTCCGAGTCACGCCTCCCGGCGGCGGAGCGCGCGGGGCTCAGGACCGCCAACCTGAGCGAGCGGCCCCTGGAAGATCATTTGCGGGACCGCTTTGGGGAGCCCGCTCCCGACGTCTGGATCGAGAGTTCCGGATCGGTGGGGGCGCTCGGCTCCGCTTTGGAGTCCGTGCGTCCGGGTGGGACGGTCGGCGTGGTCGGCCTGTACGCCGAGGAGTTGCGGTTCTCCCCCACCAACGCGGTACGCAGAGAGATCGGCTTGTTGTTCAGCTACTCCTGCAATTACGCGGACTACCAGACGGCCCTGGGCCTGCTGTCAGCCGGCGCCATAGACCCCAATCCCCTGCTCTCGAAGTATCCACTCGGGAGCGCACAGGAGGCCTTCGAAGCGGTTGGCCGGGGCCGGACCGTGAAGGCGATGCTCCTCCCTCAAGGAGATGCAAGGAGATGAATTCAGGGGCGAAGAACCGACCAGATCTCATGAGGAGGGCATCGATCGTGTCACGATGCCGTACGAAACGCCTCCGGATCGGGCGAGCGCCAGCCGAGAGGCTATCCGTCTCGCCCGACGCCCTCGTCTCCGCCGTGGCGTTCGCCGGAGCGGTCCTTGATGAACTCGACGAGCCGTTGCCTGAGACCCGAATCGAGGGCCCTTACCAACCCCGTGCCCGAGCCGCAAATTACCATTCCCGACGGGATCGCAACGGCCAAAAGCGGGGTTCCGGTCGCTTCGTGGTACACGTAGCCCGCTTCGCCATGGCCCTGCGCCGTCAGGATGTTGCCCAGGGAATCGGCCGACAGCGAGGGTTGCTCGAACGGGACGACCCTCGCGAAGGTCAGGTACTCGGCGAACTCGAAGGGCTTGGGCAACCGCACGCTGGAGTGCTGGGTCTCCTCCTCGAAGCCCCGGTCGAACCTCCGCAGGAACTCCTCGACGTCGTCGGAGACGAGGCACGCGGCCAGGCTGCGGGCCACGCCGCCGAACGGCACGTCCGCGACGCGCAACAGCCCCAGCGTTTCGAGCGGGCCGTCCGGGCCCCGAAACAGGTAAGATCCCCCACCCAGCGATCGCGCGGGGACCGTGACGAGGTGGGCCGAAAGGTCAGACGCGGTGTCCGCGATCGTGGTCTCGTATACCTGCGCGACGTTGCGGGCCGTCTCGAAACCGTGCCAGTGCTCCATACCCGCAGTTTACCTATTATCCTCGCGCCGTGCGCTGGCGTCACATCACCGAGGCATATCCGAGGCATTCGTTTGGTATTGGACACAAATCGAGATAGCGACCAGAATAACGAAGGGGACAAGAAGGTGGAACGCGGAGGGGCACCAAGCATCAACGGCCGATCGGATCATTGGGAGAGCCGAAGCCGAGACGCTTCGATCCCCCGCTTGGGGTTGACGGAAGGAGGACGCGACGAGCATGCGTGTAAGGGGTCGACATGGCTGAGTTGGTAGAGTTGCGGGAGGCGGTCGCCGGGTTGGTAAGCGACGGCGACACGGTCGCTTTGGAGGGCTTCACGCACTTGATCCCGAGCGCGGCCGCACACGAGATCATCAGGCAGGAGAAAAAAGACCTCACCCTGATACGGATGACGCCGGACCTGATCTACGACCAGATGATCGGGACGGGTTGCGCCCGGAAGCTGATCTTCTCCTGGGGCGGAAACCCCGGCGTGGGGTCCCTCCACCGCTTCCGCGACGCCGTGGAGAACGGCTGGCCGCGCCGATTGGAGTTGGAGGAGCACTCCCACGCCGGCATGGCCAACCGCTACGTCGCCGGGGCTTCGAACCTACCTTTCGCCGTCTTGAGGGGCTACGTCGGCACCGACCTTCCGAAGGTTACCTCGACTATCGTCCCCATCACTTGCCCCTTCACGGGCGAGGAACTCGTGGCCGTTCCGGCGCTGAACCCGGACGTCGCGGTGATCCACGCCCAGCAGGCCGACAGACGCGGCAACGTGGCCGTCTGGGGCATAAGCGGCATCCAGAAGGAGGCGGCGCTTTCGGCGCAGCGCGTGATCGTCACGGTCGAGGAGGTGGTCGAGGAGTTCGAGCCCAGGCCGTTCCAGATCGTGCTTCCGGCCGTGGTCGTCGACGCCATAGCGGTCGAGCCGGGCGGTTCGCGCCCGTCATACGCCGACGGCTACTACGACCGCGACAACGCCTTCTACGAGGCTTGGGACGGGATAAGCCGCGACCGGGAACGGTTTGGGGAGTGGATGGAGCGCCACGTGCTCGGCACGCGAGACTTCGCCGAGTACACGAGGAGCATCGAGAGAGAGGAGTCACTCAGGTGACAGACGCCGCGGCACGGGAGTACACCACCGACGAGATGATGACCGTGGCCGCTTCGCGCGAGCTCCAGGACGGAGCGGTGTGCTTCGTGGGCATAGGCCTGCCGAGCGAGGCGACGAACCTGGCGCGGGCCACCCACGCCCCCAATTGCGTCCTGATCTACGAGTCGGGGACCGTAGGCGCCAAGCCCGACGTCCTTCCGCTCTCCATCGGGGACGGGGTGCTTGCCGAGTACGCCGACTCGGTCGTCTCGGTGCCCGAGATCTTCAACTACTGGCTGCAGGCCGGGCGCGTGGACGTCGGTTTCCTCGGGGCCGCCCAGATGGACCGCTACGGGAACATCAACACCACGGTCATCGGTCCTTACGAGAGCCCCAAGGTGCGTCTCCCCGGCGCTGGCGGGGCTCCCGAGATCGCGGCCTCGGCGAGGGATGTGGTCATCATCCTGAGACAGAAGCCCCGCTCTTTCGTCGAGGAACTCGCCTTCGTCACCTCGGTCGGGCACCGCCACGGCGGCGACTCCCGCAACGAGCTCGGATACGGGGGCGCAGGTCCGACAATAGTTATCACCGACCTTGGCGTCTTGAGGCCCGATCCCGAGACCAGGGAGCTCACGATGACCGCCCTGCACCCGGGCGCCACCGTGGAGGAGGCAAAGGAGGCTACGGGTTGGGAGCTCAAAGTTGCGGGAGAGCTGGAGACGACCGATCCACCTACGGAGGGGGAGCTTACGATCCTGCGCGACCTCAAGGCCAGGACCGCGGAATCACGGAAGAGGGCCTAAGTGGAGCACGAAAGATTCCCTTGCGGCTCATCAGTGGTCAGTGATGCAGTAGAGAGTCACGCCAGAAAACCTAGACCCAGGATGGGAGGAGTAGCATGAGCTACGGTGGGACCAACGAAGCCTGGATCGTGGGAGCGGTCCGCACCCCGATAGGCCGCCACGGCGGCGCCTTGAGCGCCGTCCGTCCCGACGACCTGGGCGCCGTCGTCCTTGAAGCCTTGGTGGAGCGTGCCGGCGTACCGCCTTCGGAGGTCGAGGACGTATATTTCGGATGCGCCAACCAGGCCGGCGAGGACAACCGCAACGTCGCCAGGATGAGCCTGCTCCTGGCCGGCTTCCCGGAGACGGTCGCGGGCGCAACGGTGAACCGATTGTGCGGCTCGGGCCTGGAGGCCGTGGCCCAGGCCGCCCGCTCGATCATGCTCGGCGAGGCCGACGTCTACGTGGGAGGCGGGGTGGAGTCGATGAGCCGCGCCCCGTGGGCCGTTCCCAAGCAGGAGCGGGCCTTCCCGACAGGCAACGCCACGATGTACGACACCACTTTAGGCTGGCGCATGGTCAACCCGAAGATGGAGCAGATGGGCCACACCGACTCTTTAGGCATGACCGCGGAGAACCTCGCCCAGGAGCGGTTCCTGCTCACGCCCGACGAGGACAAGCCCGACGAGGTGGCCTCAGCCTACGACGTCTCCAGGGAGGCCCAGGACCGCTTCGCCCTCAGGAGCCACGAGAAGGCCCTCGCCGCGACGGACGAAAAGCGCTTTCGCGAAGAGATCGTCCCCGTGACGGTAAGGACCCGAAATGGAGAGACAGTCGTCGAGGCCGACGAGGGACCGAGGCGCGACACCTCGGTGGAAAAGCTCGCGAAGCTCAAGCCGGCCTTCAAGGGCGATGGGTCCGTCACGCCCGGCAACTCCAGCTCCCTCAACGACGGGGCCGCGGCGGTGCTGGTGGTATCGAAAGAGTACGCCGAGGCGCACGGCCTCGAACCCCTGGCAAAGGTCCGGAGCATCGCCGTCGCCGGCGTCCCTCCGCGGGTGATGGGCATTGGGCCGGTCCCGGCTACGAAGAAGGCCTTGATGAGGGCGGGGATCACGCTGGAGGACGTCGGCCTCGTGGAGGTCAACGAGGCCTTCGCGGCGCAGTCGCTGGCCGTGCTCTACGAGTGGGGTATGGACCCCGAAGACGAGAGGCTCAACCCCAACGGGGGGGCCATAGCCCTCGGGCACCCCCTGGGGGCATCTGGGGCACGCATCCTCACAACGCTACTGCACGAGATGCGGCGCCGAGACGAGGTCCGCCACGGGCTGGCGACGATGTGCATAGGAGTCGGGCAGGGTATAGCGATGGTCGTGGAGAAGTAGGCCCGATCGAGAAGGGAGAAGCGAGGGTGAGACAGCAACCCACCTACGAAACCGACGGTTCACGCCCGGAGGGTAACGAGCAGCCGCCGTACCTGTATCCGGACTACGTGGCCACGCGCCTCAGGTCACCGAAGAAGCCCCTGATCGTACTTCCCAAGACACTCTCGGATACCACCGGGCCCACTTACGGGCGCGGCCCGATAGGAGAGCTGGACGACGACCTGACCCGCCAGCACGAGGGCGAGCCGCTAGGCGAGCGCATCATCGTCACCGGGCGTGTCACCGACGGCGACGGGCGGCCGGTCAGGAACAGCCTGATCGAGATCTGGCAGGCCAACGCTGCAGGCCGCTACACCCACAAGAACGACC
>DASUPX010000477.1:0-4591 GCA_036280905.1 Rubrobacter sp.
ATAGCTTACGCCAACGTCCAGTACGGCAAGCAAGGGCCGGAGGTGGGCGAGAAGAGCGTGGACAAACTGCTCGATCTCGCCGATGATGCCGACGGCGGCGGGTTGCGCGTGGAGGCCGGTGGGCAGGTGGTATCGTCGAGCGAGGTCTCGCCCCCCGGTGAGTCGGAGATAATGGGCATCGCCGCCGCTGTCGTGATACTGCTCTTCGCCTTCGGATCGGTGGTGGCGATGGGGCTACCCATCGTCACGGCCCTGGTCGGCCTCGGCTCGGGTTTCCTCCTGATCTCGCTCGCCGCGAGCGTCATGGATATGACCACCTTCACCCCGGCCTTCGCCTCGATGGTCGGGCTGGGCGTCGGAATCGACTACGCGCTCTTCGTCGTAACGCGCTTTCGGGAGGGTCTCTCTGCCGGCTTTGGGGTCGAGAAGGCCGTCGTGGGGGCCGTAGACACGGCGGGACGTGCGGTGATCTCTGCCGGCATCGTAGTGGTCATAGCACTCCTCGGGCTCCTGACCATAGGCATACCGTTCGTCTCGGCCCTCGGGGTCGCGGCGGCCATGGTGGTCGCCCTCGCTGTGCTCGTGGCGGTCTCGCTCCTGCCTGCGCTACTTGGCCTCGTAGGGCACCGTGTGGACCGCTGGCGCATACCAGGCCTCAGGGCCACGGGCGCCGTGGCAACCCGGGACGAAAGGGAGCGAACGGCGAGCTATCGCTTGAGCCGCCTCATCCAGCGCCACCCTTGGCCCTACGCCATAGGGGCGGCGCTGCTCTTGCTGGCGCTGACCGCCCCCGTACTCGACATGCGCCTCGGCTTCTCCGACGACGGCAACAAGCCGACCTCCTTCGATTCGAGAAAGGCCTACGACCTGCTAGCCGAGGGGTTCGGCCCCGGCTTCAACGGGCCGCTCGTGGTCGCTATCGAGCAGGACGGTGGGCTCGACCGGGCGACGCTGGACCGGCTCTCGAAGCGTCTGGACGATGCCAAAAACGTCGACAGCGTGACGCCCCCGCAACCCAACGAGGCGGGCAACGCTGCCGTCCTGACCGTCTACCCCGCAACCTCCCCGCAGAGCGCGGCCACGGAGGACCTCGTCGACAGGATGCGTGACGACGTGGTGCCTGACGCGCTCGATGGCACGGATGCCGTAGCCTACGTGGGCGGCGCAACGGCATCGTTCGTGGATATCGGCGAGCGGATAGCCGGCCGCATGCCCATCTTCTTCGCCTTCGTCGTGGGCCTGAGCTTCCTGCTTCTCATGGCAGTCTTTCGCTCGGTGGTCGTGCCCGTGAAGGCCGCTATCATGAACCTTCTCTCCGTGGGAGCCGCCTACGGCGTCCTCGTACCCATCTTCCAGTGGGGCTGGGGAGAGAGCCTCCTCGGTATAAAGCCAGGCCCCATAGAGGCCTTCCTACCGATGATGCTCTTCGCCATCCTCTTCGGCCTCTCCATGGACTACGAGGTCTTCCTGGTTAGCCGCATCCGCGAGAGCTACCTGCGAAGTGGCGACCCGAGGGGTTCGGTGGCCGACGGGCTGGCGATCACCGCCCGCGTCATCACGGCGGCGGCGGCGATCATGGTCTGCGTGTTTCTCTCTTTCGTGCTCGGGGACGACAGGATCATCAAGGAGTTTGGCCTCGGCCTAGCCGCGGCAATCTTCGTGGACGCGACCGTGATCCGGCTCGTCCTCGTCCCCTCCACCATGACGCTGCTCGGCCGGTGGAACTGGAGCTTTCCCCGGTGGCTCGATGCCATAGTACCGAGGCTTAACATTGAGGGTGACCTCTCCACGCCGCCCCCGGTCGAAGACAATGCTGCGGCCTCCAGGCTGATCCTCGCCGGGCTCTCGATGGAGTACCTGGCCCGCAGGTTGGAGGAGGCCGACGGGGACTACTCGAACCTGACCCGTGCGGCGGCGGCTCTCTTGCCGGAGGAGTCGAAGAACGGAAACAGCACGCACCAGAACGCCCGGCTGGTCACGAGAAACGTCCTGCGCCCGCTGGCACTACGGGCCATGCTGGACGGTGTCCGGGCCGCCGGTACCAACGGCTCCGAGGAGGGCAGCCCCGAACCGCCGAAGGTCCGGCAGTCCCGAGGATAGCCCGCAAGGCGTCACGTCCAACGCGAGAGGGGAAAGTAGGTCGGGCTGCCGGCCACCGTCCTGGTGGGTCGTCATGCCCGATACCTTCTCCGAGGTGAGATGGGCGGCACGCTTTACGGGGATGCCAGATGCAGAGACGGATGTCCTGACCGATGGGGAAGAGGAAGCCCCGACCCCTGGTAGAACAGAGGCGCCCCTGGTCGGTTCCCGTAGACTGCGAATGCGGCGTCAGCGCCTAGTTCGCCACCGGCTGAACGGAGATCTTGAGCCCGGCCGCTTCGCGATGGGCGTCCCACGCCTCCCCGAAGTCTTCGAGGGCAAAGCGGTGGGTTACGACCGTCTCCCAGTCCAGCCGGCCCGAGGCAAGCAGGGCCAGGGAGCGGTGCATGACGTATGGGTTGGTATAGGACCCACGGATTGTTAGCTCCCGGCTGAACAGGTCGTAGGGCTTGACGGGGACCTCGGCGTCCGGCGGGGCCACCCCGACCCACATGACCGTGCCGCCGGGGTTCGCGGCTTCGACGGCGGCCGCCATCGTCTCGGGCCTTCCGACGCACTCGAACACCCTGTCCGCCATCTGTTCCGAGACCGACTCCGGGTCGAGGGGTTCGGCGCCGATACGGCGGATTCGCTCGCGCCTGTCCCTGTTTGGTTCGCTGACCAGGACCTCAGAGGCGCCGGCCGCCACGAGCAGCATGGAGCACAGCATGCCGATGGGTCCGGCCCCGAGGACCAGCGCCCGCTCCCCGGGCCGCAAGCCCCCCAGATCCACGGCGTGCAGCGCGCAGGCAAGCGGCTCTGTCAGGGCGGCCGCCTCTGGAGGAAGCCCGTCGGGAACGCGGTAGGCTTGCGATACCGGGAGCAAGGCGAACTCGGAGAGGCCGCCGTCGCGGGTAATACCGATGGCCTGGGGGTTCTCGCAAAGGTGCGGGCGCGAGTCGTGGCAGTAGCGGCACACCCGGCACGGTATGTTCGGGTCGACCACGATCAAGTCGCCCTCGGAGAAGGCGTCGACGCCCTCTCCCAACCCCACCACGGTGCCAGAGAACTCGTGGCCCAGGGTAACGTTGGACTTGGCGAAGGGGTACTCTCCCGAGGCGATGTGAAGGTCAGTCCCGCACAGTCCGGAAGCCTCGACCCTCACCCTCAACTCTCCCGGCCCTGGGGCGGGAACCTCCCTGGACTCTACCTCGACGCCCTCGCTACCGTCCCAGACGACGCTCCTGTTCTCCCCCGTGCCGTTTCCGGTCTCAGGTGTCACTCTATCCATGCACCTCTCCTAACTTTGTGCGCGGCCGAAGCCCCACGTTCTACTCACCGCTCCCGAAGAATAAAGGGTACCGGACCTCCCGGCAGAGATCAGGTAGCCACCTTCTCTTCTGCTTCGTCCCTGATGGGGACGCCGCCGGGGCGGAACGTGTCCTCCCTGAGCGAGGTTTCGATGTCCTCGAGGCTGCGCCCCGCGAGCTCCGGGAAGTACCGCAAGACGAAGAGGAAAGCAAGCACGTTGAACCCGGCGTACATCCACATCGTCTGCCCGACCCCTATCGTCTCGATCGTCGTTAGCAGCGTGAGGGTGATGACCACGTTGGACCCCCAGAGCGTCGCCGCCTGGGCGCTGGTCCCAGCGCCCCTTACGCCAAGCGGGTATACCTCCGAGCCCGTCAGCCAGCCCATGACCTGCAACCCTCCCGCGGTAAAGAGCATGAACGCGATCAGGCACGCGACTATGAACGGGGCCGTGGAGGCGCTGTCGGCACCGAACACGAACACAGCCCCGAGCACCGCAAGGGCGATCGCCGCGCCCGGGGTCATTATCAGGGAGAGCCTGCGCCGGCCCACGCGGTCCACGATGGCGAGGCCGAGGCAGTTCATGATGACGTAGGTCACCGCGAGCGAGACGCTGACGTACAGCGCGCTCGCCTCCGCGAACCCGACGTTGGTCAAGATCGTCGGCGTATAGTAGACGATCATCTCGATGCCGCTTAGCTGGGTAAAGAGCGCCATCCCGCAACCCATGATGACGGCGGGCCGTACCCACGGCTGGCTCAAACCCTTCCAGCCGGAGACGGGCGCCCGCCGCTCCTCTTCCTCGACAGCGACGATCTCGTCGAGCTCGCCATCGACGTCCCCCTCGCCCCGCACGCGCCTCAGGTTGCTCCTCGCATCGTCGACCCTGTCTACCTTGACCAGCCAGCGCGGGCTCTCCGGTGCCCGTAGCATCAAGACGAGTAGCAATGCCGCGGGCACGGACGCGATGCCGACCATCCACCGCCAGTCAAAGAGCTGGGTGGCCCCGACTATCGTCGCGGTCAGTATCCCCACCCCGATCGCCACCTGGAAGGCCAGAACGAGCCGCCCGCGGACCTGCGGCGGCGAAAGCTCGGCGACGAACATGGGCACCGTCTGCGTCGCCCCCCCGACCGCCATGCCGAGCAGCACCCTCGAGAGCGAGAGCGTGAGCGCCGTCGGCGCGAGGCTGCAGGCGATG
>DASUPX010000478.1:0-2968 GCA_036280905.1 Rubrobacter sp.
GAACGCGACGATGCCGAGCACCACGAAGACGACGACCGCCCTGAGGTCGAGCTTGAGCGAGATGCGCCCGTCCCACGGCCTGAAGGCGAACCAACCCCTCATCACTTGATCCTCCGGCGCGCCAGGTAGATGAAGAACGGGGCGCCGACGAGGGCGGTCATGACCCCGACTGGAACCTCCTGCGGGCGCAGCACCATCCTCCCCGCCACGTCCGCCGAGACCACAAGCACGGCCCCCAGGAGGGCCGAGTACGGGAGGATCCAACGGTAATCCACCCCGACGAAGAACCGCGCCACGTGTGGCACCATGAGCCCCACGAACCCTATCGGGCCGGCGACGGCGACCGCGCTCCCCGCGAGCAGTACCACCGTGACGATGGAGAGGCCCTTGACCCACGCCGTGCGCTGGCCAAGCCCCAGGGCCACATCCTCGCCCAGGGTCAGCGTCGTTATGCCACGCCCCAGCGCGAGCGCCAACACGAAACCCACAGCGAGGTAGGGAAGCACCCGCAGCAACAACTCGAGATCTCGTCCCGCGACGGAGCCAGCGAGCCAGAACCGGATGTCCGCCAGGGTCCTCTGGTCGAAGATGAGTACAGCCGTGGTGAGCGAGGAGAGCAGGGCCGCGAGCGCGGCACCTGCTACCACCAGCTTGAGCGGCGTCGCAGCGCCGCCTAGCGTGCCGAACCCGTAGACCACGGCCGTGGCAACCGCCGCCCCGGCGAACGCGAAGAGCGCGTAGGTGGTCAGCGAAGTGGCACCGAGAAAGTACACGGACCCGACCACAGCGAGCGCCGCCCCGCTCTCGATGCCCAGTATGCCGGGGTCGGAGAGCGGGTTGCGGGTCAGGCCCTGTATGATGGCCCCAGCCACGGCCAGCGCAGCACCGACGAGGGCGGCGATCAGGGCCCTAGGCACACGCAACGTGCGGATGATCAGATCCTCCTCAGTGCCACCGTAGTTCACGAACGCCCCGATGACGTCCCCCGTGCCGATGCTCGCCGCCCCAAACCGCACGCTGGCTATCAGGCAAAGAACCAGCAGCCCGCAGACACCCACAAGCCCCAGAACCAACACGGACCGAGAACGTAACATCTGCGGGCTACGAACCCCGAACAGGGTCGTGCTGAGGCCGGCCCACCATACCGGTGCGACCCGGCTCGTAGCGGTTATCGATAATGACAATCATTAACAACATGAGTTGTCAAGATACAGGTTCGGTCATAAATAGGCAATTGATCTGGATCAAATAGCATCCGGAGGCGGGCTTTCGCGGCGACGGCAATCGGCGCTGGGGTAGAAGGTTACAGGCGTCGGGCAACAGGCACAGACCAGCTCATGAACCCTGCGGCGTATGGGAGAGAAGCTCGTGGTGTCTACGGCGCCCCGCTCGGATTTCCGAAACGGCATCTCACTAGCTGCGAACCCTCGCCCATGCATCCTTCTTCCCCCGCAGGACAGCAAAATGAGGTTCGAAAAAGGCGTTGGGGACTAGGCGACTCCGGTCTCGAACGGGTGGCGTGCCCAGAAGGCCGCAAGCGTTTCGGCCATGCCTCTTGGGTCCTGGATCTGCATCAGGTGTGTGGTGCCTCGTAGGACGGCACCTTCCCCATTCGGCAGCCACCCTAGCAGCAGCCGGTGCGTCTCGCCGAAGCGGCTCCAGAGGGCGTCGCTCTCCCCGCCAAGCACGCATAAGGTCGGCTGGCTGATGCGCCGAGCTTGTGGCTCGCCGAAGCGCCAGGTCAGTTGCCCGGCCACCTCATGCTCGAACCAGGTCTCCGCATCGCCTACCGCCTGGGCGAAAGCTCCCGGTAACACACGATCGAGGGCAGCGCGGTACCCCGGCCAACGTGCCTGCAGGAACTCCTCCACGACTATCCTGGCACCCACCTGGCGGTAACGCTGGACGCCCCGCGCCAGCGACTCCCGATATTCATTGGCGCTCGTACCCACCATCAGCCCGGGTTCCAGCAGGGCCAGCGAGTGGACCACGCTCGGGGCATCCAGCGCCAGCTGAAGGGCTACGTCTCCGCCGTAGGAGTGCCCCACGACGTGCGCCCGTTCCACGCCCAGGTAGCGCAGCAAAGCCAGGCAGTCGGCGGCTTGCAGGGCGACGCTGACCGGATTGGAGGCGCGGGTGCTGCCCGCATAGCCGCGGCGGTGGTAGAGAATCAGCTGGTAGTAGCGTGCCAAACCCGATTCTGCCAGAAGCGGCCTGAAGGTGTCCGCGATAAACGCCCCGTGGATGAAGACCACCGGCTCGCCCGTGCCCGTGCCCGAGACCTCGTACTCCAGATCGGCCCCGTCGAGACTCGCCCTGTCCAACCGCCGCCTCCCTCTTGGCACCCTGGCGGCATCGGGAGAATGCCACCGAAGCCTGTGCTCTTCGGTCCCATTCTACCCGCGGCGACGCCTTCGGTCGCCCTGGTCTAGTGAGTCGGTCTGCAACAGGCTTCGGTAAGAAATACCCGAAGCCTGTTGCCTGATGCCTCTACTTCAGCCGCTTCTCTTGAGCTTGCCGGTCCTCTTCGCGTAGCTCTCTCCGAGGCGGAAGATGAAGATGCCAAGGGGCACGAAGACGAGACCCATGATCAGGAGCGGCCAGATATTGTTCCACAGCTGCGGAAGGCCGGCGCCGTCTTGTAGCGCCGCGCGAAAGCCTCTTAGCGCGTACGTGACGGGCGAGAACTGTGCCACAACCTGCATCCACCCGGGGAGGACGCTGACGGGGTAGTAGACGCCCGAGACTAGGAGCAGGATGGCGGAGACGATGTACGTCACCTGCTGGCCCTTCTCGGGGGAGAGCAGCGGCATGACGGCGGCGACCACCCCGAAGCCGACGAGCGAGATGCTGCACACGGCAAGCACCACCAGGGCGGCCCAGTAGTTGGCGTTCGAGAGGTCCAGGTCGAACGCCAGCATCGCCACCCCGAAGACTATGGCGGTGCGGAGGATGCCGTAGACTATGG
>DASUPX010000479.1:0-5115 GCA_036280905.1 Rubrobacter sp.
GGGGCCCTCTACTCACACCGCTCCACCGTGCTCCACTCCATGATGGCCTCGATGGGCAACACGTTCGCCCTCTCAGAAGCGGACTGTCTGCTACCGGTCGTCCCCATGTTCCACGTCAACGCCTGGGGCCTGCCATTCGCCTCGGTTCTCGTCGGGGCCAAGCTGGTAATGCCGGGTCCCCACCTCGACCCGGCGAGCCTGCTCGAGGAGCTGGAGGCAGAAGAGGTCACGCTCACCGCCGGCGTCCCCACGGTCTTCCTGGCCCTGCTGCAGGCGCTCGACGAGGAGCCCGAGCGGTACGATCTCTCCAGGCTGCGGTCCATGGTTATCGGGGGGGCCGCGGTGCCCAAGGGCGTAATAGAGAGGTATCAGGAGCGGTACGGGATAGACGTGGTCCACGCCTGGGGCATGACGGAGATGAGCCCCATAGGGAGCGTGGCCAACCTGACCTCGGAGATGAGGAAGCTCCCCAAGGATGAGCAGCTGGAGTACAAGGCCAAGCAGGGCTACCCGGTGCCCCTGGTGGAGATACGTGCCAGGGGCGACGAGGGGCTGGTGCCCTGGGACGGCGAAACGCCCGGCGAGCTGGAGGTAAGGGGCCCCTGGGTCGCCAGGGCATACTTCGAGGCCCCGGAGGGCGACGACAAGTTCACCGACGACGGCTGGTTCAAGACTGGGGACATCGTCACCATAGACCGCTTCGGGTTCATCAAGATCACCGACCGGAGCAAGGACCTCATAAAGAGCGGGGGGGAGTGGATCTCCTCGGTCGAGCTCGAGAACGCCCTTATGTCCCACCCGTCCGTCTCCCAGGCGGCAGTCATAGCCATCCCCCACGAGAAATGGGATGAACGGCCCCTGGCAGCCATCGTCCTGATGGAGGGCGAGACCGTGACCGAGGAGGAGTTGCACTCCCACCTGGAAGCCGACTTCGCCAAGTTCTGGCTTCCCGACGCCTACGAGTTCGTGGAGGCCCTACCCATGACGGCAACAGGCAAGTTCCAGAAGCTGAAGTTGCGCGAGCAGTTCGAGGGTTACTCGTTCAAAGGCTAGCGTGAAGCTCATCGGCGCAGGCTTCGGCCGGACGGGCACGACCTCCCTGAAAGCCGCGCTGGAGAGGCTCGGCCTCGACCCTTGCTACCACATGACCGAGGTGTTCGCGCACCCCGATCACGCGGACTTCTGGGTCCGCGCCTGGCACGGGAAGCCGGTGGACTGGGACGGGGTCATCGGTGGCTACGAGGCCACGGTGGACTGGCCCGCGTGTACGTTCTACGAGACGCTGATGGAACGGTATCCCGAGGCCAAAGTGCTCCTCAGCGTGCGCGACCCGGAACGCTGGTACGAAAGCACCCGCGGCACCATCTACGAGCTGACCAGGCTGACCGAGGGCTCCACGATCTCAAGGCTCATCTTCGGGGTGGTTGGCCTCCTGGTGTTCGGCGGCTTCACCGGCCGCAGGAGCAGCCTGGCCAACGACCTGATCTGGGAGGGAACCTTCGACGGCAAGTTCGAGGACAGAGCCTACGCTATGGGGGTCTTCGAGCGGCACAACGAAGAGGTGAAACGCCGCGTCCCCAGGGACCGACTCCTGGTCTACGAGGTGAGCGAGGGCTGGGGTCCGCTCTGCGAGTTCCTCTGCGTGCCCGTGCCGGACGAGCCGTTTCCCCGCCTCAACGACACGGCCCAGATGAAACGCGGCATGAGAGCTATAAAGGCGCTCTCCGTGGCCCTGCCCGCGGCGCTGGCGCTCACCGTGGCCGCCGCGCTCGTCCTACTCCTCAGGCGCGCCGGAGACCAGTCCTCCGGCTGACCGAAGCGCCCCGAGGGCGACGCGAACGGTGTCCTCAAGCGTTCCGCGGTCGGCGCCTGCCCTGGCCAGCACCCGGAGGCCGTGCAACGTGTTGACCAGAAACCTGGCCAGAGCCCTGGGGTCGCTGTTGGAAGGTATCTCGCCCCCGTCCCTGGCTCTCTCCAGGGCGGCCTGGAAGGCATCCTCGGTGCGCCAGATGTAAGCGGAGATTCTTGCCGCTACTTCGGGGTCGTGCGGCGCCAGCTCCACCGCCGAGTTGGCGAGGAGGCAACCCCGGGGCGGCCGGTACTGGTATAGCCCGTTCAGGGATCTGTGGAACACGTCTTCTATGCCCCCCAGCCCTTCCCCGCGGAGCGCCTCCTCGATCCAGGAAGCCCTTACCTCCTGGAAACGGTCCAGGGCGGAGAGAAAGAGGGAGTGCTTGTCCCCGAAGGTATCGTAGAAGCTACCCCGGCCGATGCCCATCGCATCGAGCAGCTCGCGCATCGAGGCTGCCTCATACCCCTTGCGCCAGAACAGCTCCATCGCCGCGTCGAGCGCCTCGATGGGCTCGAATTCCTTGGTTCGCGCCACCCTCTACCCCTCGGCCTGGGCCGCGGCGTATGACGGAGCCGGACGCTCGACAATGGGCCAGTGCAGGCCCGCGGCGATGATGGCCAGGGCGATGCCAGCCCACCATATCGGCAGGAACGAGCCGGTCTGCTCGAAAGCCATCCCACCAAGCCAGACCCCGAGAAAGGCCCCGACCTGGTGGCTCAGGAACACGACCCCGAAGAGCGTTCCGAGGTTGCCCGTGCCGAACATGACGGCGACCAGCCCAGAGGTGAGCGGCACGGTCGAGAGCCACAGAATCCCCATCGCCGCCGCGAAGACGAGCACCACCGTCGGGGTTGGGGGCAGGGTGATAAAGACCGCAATAACGGCGGCCCTTGCGAGGTAGATCCCGGCCAGCAACTGCCTCTTGCTGTGGCGAGCACCGAGCACCCCGGAGCCGTAGGATCCCACGATGTTGAAGAGCCCGATGAGCGCGAGGGCCCAGGCCGCGATGCCAGGCCCGGCCATGTGCATCCCGTCGTGCGAGTGTCCGGCGACGGCGGCGACGTGCGCCGGCAGGAACGTGGTGATGAAGGCCACGTGAAACCCGCACACGAAGAACCCGGCGACGAGCAGCAGGTAGCTGCCGTGCCCGAAGGCTTCCCTGACAGCGTCCCTGGCGGGCAGAGCCCGCACACCCGTTCCCTCCTGACGGCCACCACCCCTGAGCGCGGCGGCGAGAAACGGAACCACGACCATGGACCCCGCCAGCAGCAAGAGCGTGGTCTGCCAGCCGTAGTCGGTAAGGAAAGCCTGGCCCAGCGGCGCGAACACGAACTGCCCGAGCGAGCCGGCGGCGGTCGCGAGGCCCATGGCCTGCGAGCTCCTCTCCGCGGGAACGAGCCTCCCCAGGGCGGCGATGACGATGGTGAAGGAGGCGCCGGAGAGCCCGAGCCCGACGAGCACGCCGCCCGTGAGGTTGAAGGCAAGCGGGGTGGGGCTCAACGCCATGAGCGCCACACCAACAGCATAGACGACGCCACCGGCGGCGAGCACCCGCCCAGACCCAAAGCGGTCCGCCACGCCCCCGGCGAACGGCTGCCCTATACCCCACACGAGGTTCTGGATCGCAATGGCCAGCGCGAAGACCTCCGGCGACCATCCCCTCCCTTCGCCGATGGGGGTGGCGAACAGCCCGAAACTGGTCCTCAAACCGTAGGTGATCAGGGCGATCAAACACCCACATCCCACGATGAAGGCCGTGGACCTCCACCACCTCACCCGCCCAACCTCCAAACCCACTCCCTCCCCGAACCAACGTATTGTCCAAACCCTAACGTATCTGGAACGATCGGTCAAATTAGCCTGTAGCGCGTTCCAGCCTGTCGGTCGGCCACCGGCGCCGCTTTCTCCAAGCTGATAGCTCATCGCGACCGGCGGCATACGTTAGACTCAGGGAGGGAGTCCGATCTCAGGGGGGTTATCTTGGCGGAGACGTGGGAGGTAGTGGTCCAGGGCGAGGTGCCGGCCACGATGCGCGACGGCACGGTCCTGATGTCCAACGTGTACAGGCCGGCGGGTGGTGGGCCCTATCCGGTGCTCCTCTCCAGGCACCCTTACGGCAAGGACATCTCGTCCGGCACCTCGATGCTCGACCCGATAAAGGCGGCGAAGGCCGGGTACATCGTCGTGGTGCAGGACGTGCGCGGTCGCTACCGTTCTGGGGGCAGTTTCATCTCCTTCGTCAGCGAGTATGAGGACGGCTACGACAGCGTCGAGTGGGCGGCCTCACTCCCCGGCTCCGACGGATCCGTCGGCATGCACGGCCTCTCGTACTTCGGCAAGACCCAGTGGCATGCCGCCGCCAGGCGGCCGCCGTCGCTCCGGAGCATGGTTCCGGCGCAGACGTGGGGCAACCATCTCAACGGTGCCCAGATGCGGGGTGGCGTCCAGGAGCTCGGCCTCATACAGCTCTGGGCCCAGGCATCGATCGCCATCGACCTCCTCTTCCGCAAGTATGCCAGGGACAGGCAGAAGATCGGGGAGAAGCTTCCGTACCTGATCTCCACGATCGACGAGTTGCTGGCCGGGGGCGGTTACGAGGCCCTGCCGCTCAGAGAGCTTCCCAACCCTGACGATCTGGTCCCCTTCGTCGAGGGCGGCTTCAGTCGCGGCGTCGACGACGAGACCTGGAATTACGTCAACATCGACGGCCAGTACGAGGTCGTAGAGCAGCCCACTTTCCACATCGGCGGCTGGTACGACTGCTTTTTGGGCGAGACGCTCAAACAGTACGAGGTAATGAAGAAGCTCGCCGACGAGCGGGAAACGCGTCCCCCGTTCCTGATGGTCGGCCCCTGGACGCACGGCAACTTCGGAAGCACCCAGGGCGAACTCGACTTCGGCATCGGAAGCTCCGAGGTATTCCTGGATTACAGGGGCGACCTGACGGACGCCCACCTGCGATGGTTCGATGCCACCCTCAAGGGCGAGGAAGGCGCGCTGGAGGGCACACCCCCCGTCAGGGTGTTCGTCATGGGGGAGAACCGCTGGCGGGGCTACGAGGAGTGGCCTCCACGGGGAGCACGCGAAGAAGATTGGTTCATGATCTCCGGCGGCTCGCTGAGCCGCGAGCCCGGCGGGCCCGACGATGAGCCGGCAGCCTACGATTACGAGCCCGGGGACCCCGTCCCCACGGTAGGCGGCGCCATCCTCCTGTCAGATATCCACCGTCCCGGACCGCGAGACCAGAGGGAGATCGAAGCCCG
>DASUPX010000480.1:0-2868 GCA_036280905.1 Rubrobacter sp.
TGCTGGCCTTCGCAAGCGGATTGTTCGAGGCGACGGGGCCGTTCGGTAGCGGGGACATCATTTTCGATGTTGCGGATTCCGCCTGGCCCCTGAGCATGATCTGGATCGGATTCGGCATGACAGCGGTCTTCTGGCTCATGCTTGGCCTCGTCTTACGCAACAGCGAAGAGAGGATCCAGGTAGCTCCTCAACCCGCGGTGCGGTAGCGCCCCATCAAACCCGGCAAGGAAATGGAGAACATGATGATCGAAGAACCCGAAAAGAGCAGCCGTTGGAGGAAGATCGCCCTCCTCCTCGCGATGACGGTCCTCTGCGCGGTCGCGGTGGTGCTCGCGGCAGTGCCTCCGGCGGAGGCCACCCTCCCCGGGATCAACGGCAAGATAGCCTTCGCCAACGGGGGGATCTGGGCCATGCGCCAGGGCGCCGAGGAACCGACCAGGCTAACCTCCAACGTTATGGACCGCGATCCGAGCTGGTCGCCGGACGGAACCCGTATCGCGTTTACCCGCCTGAACGGCTGCCAGGACCCCTCGTGCGTGTTCGGGGACGTGTGGGTGATGGACGCCGACGGCACGAACCAGCGGCGTGTGACTGAGGGCTTCAACCCGTCCTGGTCGCCGAACGGCAGGAAGCTGGCCTACGAGTCGTGCGCGGCGAGCGGCTTCTACCCCTGTGACAATGACAAGCGCGACGTCAGCCTGATAAGCCCGGATGGCACGAACCGGGTTGACCTCACCGAGAGAATGAGCAGCCCTTGCAACTCGAACACCCCGTCCATGGAGGTCCAGCCGGCCTGGTCGGCCG
The DNA here is from genome assembly GCA_036280905.1 of Rubrobacter sp. Lineage (GTDB taxonomy): Bacteria > Actinomycetota > Rubrobacteria > Rubrobacterales > Rubrobacteraceae > Rubrobacter_D. The sequence goes on from DASUPX010000480.1 coordinate 805, forward strand.
ACGGAAGGAAGATAACCTTCGTGTCGACCGCCGAGAGCTGTCGCTTCGAGGTATACGTCATGAACACCGACGGCACGGCCCGGATCCGGCTATCTCGGGCTGGGATGAACCAGGCGGACGCGAACCCTAGCTGGTCTCCCGACGGCAACGAGATCGTCTTCAGCCGCAGCTACGAGGCCGAGATGCCGCGGGTGTTCTCCGTGGACCCCGACGGCGTACTGGGTGAGGTCGCGTACCCTGGAGCCCAGGGCTTCGAGCCCGCATGGTCCCCCGACGGGCGCGCCATCGTGCACCGGGCGACGCCCGGTAACGCGCTGACCCTGGTGGACGTGACCGGGAAGAGCACCCCGCTCGGGACCATCGGCGCCACCCCCGACTGGCAGACGTTGCCCAACACGAGGCCCGTCATCACCAGGCCGAGGCCGGCTCCCGGAACAGAGATCCGCGATGCGACCCCTACGGTGGGCGCCGTGGTCACGGACAGGGAAAAGAACCTCACGAAGTCCGGGATAAAGCTCGTCCTGGACGGGCGCGCCAGAACCTTCACCTACGAGGCGGGCACCGGAAAAATCTCCTATACCAGCGGCAAACTCGCGTTCGGCTCGCACACCGTAAGGGTCGTCGCCACGGACAGGCAGGGCTTGACGGCTACCAGAAGCTGGTCCTTCAAGGTGATCCGCTAGAATCACACCGCAGGACGTGGACCCGGTCGAGGAGGTGTTCGACCGGGTCCACGTCGTTTCCTGCGTCGGTCGCGTCGGTGTAGAATTTAGCGTCTTTGCACCGATCACGCAGGATAAGGGCCGTCCCGATCGGCCCGAATCAGCTTTCGTACTGACGCGAAAGGAGCAGGAGCATGAACCCCGACCTGGCGCCAACACCCCGGGCCGCGGCCCCCGGGGCACCGCGTTCCGGCGTGCGGTTGCGGGGGCGGGGACTCGTTGCCGCCAGGATCTCGTGGTTTGCGGTGGCCGTGCTCTCGACCGTCGTCTTCGTCGCAGGTGTTCCCTACCAGTTCTCTGTTTTGATGGGGGCTCGGAGGGACGCGGACGTGGCACTCTCGGGCATTCCCGACGGCGTGCTGCGCTCCTTTCTGGAAGGATGGGTCTTTACGGGGGCCTATCCGTATCTCGCCCTCGGAATCGAGGCGTGCCTCGCTGTCTCGATGTCCGTGGTCGCGGTCTTTATTTACTGGCAGATGTCCGACGACCGGCTGGCTTGGCTGGCCTCGGTCACGCTCTTCTCCTACGCGGCGGTGTGGACGGGCTTCGGCGAGGCCCTGGCGGCCGCGTGGCCGCCGTGGTGGGCGGCGGCCGGCCTGCTGGAGGCGACCGGCCTGGCCTTCTCCATCACGCTGTTCTTCGCCTTCCCGGACGGCCGCTTCGTACCCCCCTGGACACGCTACGTGGCCGTGGTCTGGGTGGGGTGGTCCATCTACTGGACCCTCGGGCCGCTGACGTTGCCTGGCCTCTTCCCGCTGCCGCTGGAGCAGGAGTTCTTTTTGCTCTCGACGTTCCCCACGCTCGCCTTCAACCTCCTGGCGATCGCTGTGCAGGTTTACAGGTACAGAAGGGTCTCCTCGGACGATGAGCGCCGGCGGACGCGCTGGGTCGTCCTCTCGTTCGCCGTGGGAACCGCCGTGTACTTCGCGGTCAACGCTGCCAGGATCGCGCTTTCCGCGCTCGGCGAAGCACGGGTGGCCGGGTTTCTGCATCACTTCGTTGGCGTCCCCCTGGTCCAGTTGTCCTTGCTCTTGATACCTCTCTGTGTGTTGCTCGCGATCGTCCGTAGGCGGCTCTTCGGCATCGAGGTCATCGTAAACCGCGCTCTGGTCTACGCGGCGCTGACCGCCTGTGTCATCGGTATCTACGTGCTCGTGGTTGGCTACCTCGGGGCATTGTTACGCACGGGGTCGACCTTGCCCGCAAGCCTGGTGGCGACGGGGATAGTGGCCGTGCTCTTCCAGCCCCTGCGAGATCGTTTGCAACGGGCGGCCAACCGCATGGTGTACGGTGATCGGGACGAGCCCTATGCCGTGCTCTCGAGGCTCGGGCAACGTCTCGA
>DASUPX010000481.1:0-10405 GCA_036280905.1 Rubrobacter sp.
CCGGGCGTAACTCTCCTGGATGCCGCTCTCCAGTTCTTCCGTGCTCGCGCCCGGTGCGGCCCCCTGGTCGCGGAGCATCCGCCCTAACGACGGCATCACCGAACGCTCCGGCCACCCTTCTGCCTGCCAGAGACGCGAGCGCTTGAAGGCCTTGGCGCAGTGCAGGAAACACTCCTCGACCTCCACCGCTATGGCCACCGGCGGGCACTTTCCGTGGGAGGCGGTCCGTTCCAGAACGTCTGCGTCCCGTACCACGCTCGCGCGGCCGTTGACCCTGAGCGTTTCCTCGAAACCCGGTACGAGAAAGAGCAACCCGACCGAGCCGGTCTCCAGGACGTTCAGGAGCGTATCTAGCCTGCGGTTGCCCGGACGCTCGGGGATCACGAGCGTCTTCTCGTCCAGCACGAGCACGAACCCTGGCTCGTCACCACGCGGGGATACGTCGAATGCCCCGCTGGCGTTGGAGGTACCGACCAGCACGAACGGCGAGAGAGCCACGAATTGGCAGCAATGGCGGTCCAGACGATCGAGCTGCTTCCCGAGCGCCAGCCCGCCCGGCTCCCCCATGACCTCGCGCAGCTCCGCCGTAGTCTCGACCACGTGGGTGAAGTGTGGGCTAGCTCCTCGCATGACGCTCCTCCTCGATGGCAACCTTTACTTCGTCCTGCGCCGTGGTTCCTCGCGCCGCAAGGAGGGCCCCGACACGGCCATCCGTGCTCGCCATGCCCCGTCTCGCGCAAGACCCACACATGTTAGTCGACGCGGCGACGATTTTTCGGGCCCGGGCACCCAGGCCGTCAGCCGGAAGATAGACGGTATCCTCGACGCTGTTGCCTGGGGAGAAGAAACTATTCCCGACGAGCGGCGCGGAGGCCGGCTGTTTTTGTGGTGGCGTTTCGGACGATGAGACGTATGGGGATCGAGGGGCGTGCGATTGACACGACGTGGCCCCGAAAATATGATCCCCGGCCAGAGCCTCCGGCACGCGAGGAGGCCTTTGCCCCGACCAGGCGCCGACCGGAAGGACTTTGCCATGATGGACGGTATACCGACGAGGCGGGACCACGAGAGCCGTTTCAAGCTCGTTTCGACGCCCATTACGTTCGGAGCCGGGGCCGTCGAGGAGGCGGGATGGGAGCTGAACCAGCTCGGCGTCAAACGGGCGCTGATCATCACGGACCCCGGCGTGGCCGCGACCGGCATCGTAGAGAAGGTGCTGGAGTCGATCCGGGCCCAGAACATCGAGTGCGGGCTGTTCGACCGGGTCGAGGCCGAGCCTTCGCTGCGATCCATGCAAGAAGCCGCGGACTTCGCCGCCGAAGGTGGGTTCGACGGTTTCGTTGGCGTCGGTGGCGGGTCGAGCCTCGATACGGCCAAGGTGGCGAACCTGATCGCCACCCACCCCGCGCCCGTGGCGGACTACATCTATCCTCCCATCGGCGAGGGCCGCAAGCCCCCTTCCCCACTTCGGCCCCTGCTGGCGATACCGACGACGGCCGGGACCGGCTCCGAAGCCACGACAATCGCCGTGCTCGACCTGCCCGAGCTGAAGACGAAGGCGGCGATCTCGCACCGTTACCTGCGCCCGGACCACGGGATAGTGGACCCGCTGCTCGCGCGGTCCATGCCGCCGGACGTTACCGCCTCCTGCGGCCTGGACGTGGCCTGCCACGCGGTCGAATCCTTCACGGCCAAACCGTTCTACGACAGGCCGGCGCCCCAGACGCCGGAGGAGAGGCCGCCGTTCCAGGGCTCCAACCCCGTCTCCGACATCTGGGCCTCTCAGGCGCTGGAGTACGCCGGCAGGTACCTCGGCAGGGCCGTGGCCGACGGTGAGGACATAGAGGCGCGCGGGCACATGATGCTCGGGGCCTCCATCGCCGGCATCGGGTTCGGGTCGGCCGGCACGGCGATTCCCCACGCCTGCTCCTACCCCATATCTAGCCTCAAGCACGACTTCAGGTCTCCCGGGTACCCGGAACGTCCTTTCGTCCCCCACGGGTTCGCCGTGATCGTCACCGCGCCCGCCGCGTTCAGGTTCACGTATCCCGCCAGCCCGGACAAGCACAGGCTCGCCGCCGAACTGCTAGTGGGCAAACAGATGCACGACGCCGACGAAGACACCCTCCCGAACGCCCTGGTCGGGCTCATGAAAGACGCGGGCGCACCGAGCGGCCTCAGGGAGCTCGGCTACGACGAGGACGACCTGAACGCCCTCGCCGAAGGCGCGCTCAAACAACAGCGCCAGCTGACCATCGCGCCCAGAGAGGCCGGCCACGCGGAGCTCGTGGCGATCTTCCGCGAGTCCCTGGACAACTGGTAACGGAGCACCCTGTCTCCCGGACAGGCTTCCTTGACGGTTCCCCGGCCCTCTGATAGCTTGGATTGCGCACCAATACTGTGAACAAATGAATGTTTCCGGGTCCGTGGTGGTAAGTAGTATGGGGTTGGAGTGCTGCTCGCCAGAGCAGGGGCATCGAGCGCGACATCAGAAGGAGGTCCAGGGTGACAAAGGTAAAGATGACGCCGAGTGAGGCCTTAGTGGAGACGCTGGTGGCGGAGGGGGTCGATCACGTCACGGGGATCGTGGGATCCGCGTTCATGGACGTGCTAGACCTGTTTCCGGCGGCGGGCATCCGCTTCGTGCCGGTACGCCACGAGCAGAGCGCGGCCCACATGGAGGACGCCTTCGGGCGCGTCACGGGCAGGGCCGGCGTCGTAATCGGCCAGAATGGGCCTGGCATCACCAACATGGTCACGAGCGTCGCGGCTGCCAACATGGCGCACACGCCCATGGTCGTGTTCTCGCCCTCCGCGGGCACGGCCACCATCGGCTGGGACGGGTTCCAGGAGGCGGATCAGGTCTCCATCTTCGAGTCCATAACGAAGGCCACCGTGCGCGTAACCCACCCGAGCAGGGCCGCAGACGCCCTCAGGACGGCCTTCCGAATCGCCTACGCCGAGCGGGGCCCCGTACTCTACGACATACCGCGCGACTACTTCTACGGGGAGATAGACGAGGAGATCCTGGAGCCCCACCAGTACCGTGCGGACGCGAAGACCGCGGGTTCCCCAGCGTCCCTGGACCGCGCGGCGGAGCTGCTCGCCGGCGCGGAAAGCCCCGTGATCATCGCGGGCAAAGGCGTGGTCGACGCCGAGGCCTACGGCGTGGTCGCGGACATAGCCGAGCATCTGACGGCGCCGGTGACGAACTCCTACCTGCACACCGACTCCTTCCCGGCCGACCACCCCCTCGCGGCCGGGCCGCTCGGGTACATGGGCTCGAAGGCCGCGATGAAGTTGCTCTCGGAGGCCGACGTGGTGCTCGCGCTGGGCAGCAGGATCTCTGTCTTCGGAACGGTCCCACAGTACGACGTGGACTGGTTTCCAAGGGACGCGAAGATCATCCAGGTGGACATAAACCCCAAGCAGATCGCGCGCACCCACCCCATCGACGTGGGCATCGTGGCCGACGCGAAGCTGGCCGGAGAGCAGATCCTCTCCCGTCTGAGGGACGCGGATCCCGGCCGCAAGCCCGACGAGGGCCGCGTCTCCCGCATCGCCGACGAGAAGCGCCGGTGGCAGGAAGAGATCGTGGACCTCGCCATGGAGGACGGGGACCCCATCAACCCGCGCAGGGCGCTGCTGGAGCTCTCGCGCGTCCTTCCCGACGACACCATCGTTACCACCGATATCGGCAACGTCTGCTCCACCTCCAACAGCTACCTCACGTTCAAGGAGGGCCGCAAGCTGATCGCCGCGCTGACGTTCGGCAACTGCGGCTTCGCCTACCCCGCCGCCCTCGGGGCGCAACTGGCGCGGCCCGACTGCCCGGTGGTGGCGATCATCGGGGACGGCGCCTGGGGCATGAGCCTGCACGAGGTCTCGACCGCCGTGGAACAGAACCTGCCGGTCATCGCCTGCGTCTTCAACAACCAGCGCTGGGGCGCCGAGCAGAAGAACCAGGTCGACTTCTACGACAACCGCTTCGTGGGCTCCATGATCGAGGGCCCCAACTTCGCCGAGGTGGCCAGGGCCATGGGCGCGGTCGGTATCAGGGTGGACGATCCCGAAGACGTCGGAAGCGCCTTCGAAGAGGCCCTGCGATCAGACGGGCCGGCGGTGCTCGAGATCATGGTGGACGGCACGCAACTCGCCCCGCCGTTCAGGCGCGATGCCCTGAAGCTGCCCGAGCGCTTCCTGGAGAAGTACGCCGAGACGGACCACAGAAACCTGGCCAGGGAGACCGCGCAAGCCTGAAGGGAAGCCTTCAGCGGTAAGCTAGCAGCCGTCGGCTTTTCATTCTGGCTGGCGGCTGATAGTTTCCGGAGGGCGTTCCGGCCAACCTGAAAACTTGCGGCAAAATCCTTTCCTACCCGCTTGACAGGCCAATCCCCTCCGTATACGATCCCGCATTGTCGATTCACCTGGTAGACAAAGATGTAAAGGTGACAATATATGAGAGTTCGGGATACCGGAGATGGTGCGGTGGCGGTTGTGGATGAGAAGCCGGGCCCTGCCGGGGTAGTAGCGGGGCTGGTCTCGAGGGCCAGGGCGGCCATGGAGCGTGTTTCCGGGTACGACCAGGAGCGGGTGAACGAGGTGGTCCAGGCTGTGGCGTGGGCCATCATCGAGCGGGAGCGGGCCGAGGAGTTGGCGCGCGTGGCGGTGGAGGACACCGGTCTCGGGAACGTCGGGGACAAGATCGACAAGAACCAGCGCAAGACGCTGGGCACGTTGCGGGACCTCCTCGAGCCTACGGCGAGGTCGGTCGGGGTCGTAAGCGTGGACGAGGAGAAGGGGATCACGGAGATCGCCAAGCCCGTCGGCGTGGTCGGGGCGGTAACGCCGTCCACCAACCCGGGGGCGACGCCGGCCAACAAGGTGATGATGGCCTTGAAGGGCCGAAACGCCGTCATCGTCGCGCCCTCCCCCAAGGGAGTCTCGACCTGCGCGCTGTTGCTGGAGTACATCCACGCCGAGCTGGGCAAGATCGGGGCCCCGCTCGACCTCGTGCAGATGCTGCCCGAGGTCAACAAGGAGATGACGCACGAGTTGATGGAGCAAGCCGACTTTCTGACCGTCACGGGCTCGGCCAGCAACGTGCGCGCCGGGCAGACCAGCGGCACCCCGAACGCCTGCGTAAGCGCCGGCAACGTCGTCTCCATCGTCGACAGGACCGCCGACATCGAGGACGCGGCACGCAAGATCCATCGGAGCAAGACCTTCGATTACGGCACCAGCTGCTCCAACGACAACTCGGTCGTGATAGAGGCCCCGGTCTACGAGGCGATGGTCGGGGCGCTGGAGCGCGAGGGCGGGTACTTCTGCGACGAAGAGGAGCGCGCGCTTCTGCGGGAGGCCATGTGGCCCGGCGGGGGCAAACGCAGCCCGAAGACCCTTTGCAAGGCCCCGGCGGTGATCGCCGAAGAGGCGGGCCTGGAGAGCGAGGCGGCCAGGAACGCCACCTTCTTCATGGTCGAGGGGGAGGGCATCGGGGAAGAAGACCCCTTCTCCGGGGAGAAGCTCGCGGTGGTGCTCACCGTCTACAAAGCGCCCGACTTCGACGAGGCGCTGGAGATTACGAAAAGGATCCTGGACTACGTGGGGCGCGGGCACTCCTGTGGTCTGCACACCACCGACGAGGCCAACGCGGAGCGCATCGGGTTCGAGATGGACGTCTGCCGGTTGCTCATCAACCAGGTCCAGGTCGTCGGCAACGGGGGTAGCTTCGACAACGGTTTGAACTTCACGCTCTCCATGGGCGGCGGCTCCTGGGCCGGCAACAATATCGGAGAGAACCTCTCCTACAAACACTTCATAAACATCACCAGGGTCTCGCGGGTCATCCCCGAGGTCGTGCCGACGCACGAAGAGCTGCTCGGCGGATACTGGCAGAAGTACGGACGGTAGCGCGTGAAGCTCTTCGAGTACCAGGCGAAAAACCTATTCCGGGAAGCGGGCATACCCGTCCCCGAAGGCAGGCTGGTCGGCGAGGCCGCCGAGCTGGAGGACGCCATCCGGGAGGTCGGGGTTCCTCTCGCCATCAAGGCCCAGGTACTTCAGGGTGGGCGGGGCAAGGCCGGGCTCATACAGCTCGCTTCGACGGAGGAGGAGGCAAGGGAGAAGGGCGAAGAGATCCTCCAGAAGACCGGACGCGGCTTGCTGGTCGAGAAAGCGCTGGACATCGAGAGCGAGCTCTACCTGTCCATAACCCCCGAGCCGGTCTCGGGAGCGGCGCTGGTCATGGCCAGCGCGGAGGGCGGGGTGGAGATCGAGGAGGTCGCGAAGGAGCGGCCTGAGCGGATCGTCAGGGAGCTCGTCGACCTGTGGGAGGGGCTGCTGCCCTTCCAGGCGCGCGACGTCATGTTCGGGCTCGGCCTCCAGGGCGACGCGATGAAGCAGGGCGCCGCCGTGCTCCAGGGCCTCTACGACCTCTTCCGCCGCCACGACGCCGAGCTGGCGGAGATCAACCCGCTCGCGCTTACGGAGGAGGGACTCGTGGCCGCCGACGGCAAGGTAACCATCGACGACAGCGCCCTGTGGCGCCAGGAGCGCTTCTCCCCCGACAGGGACCACTTCGAGAGCGACGTGGAGTTCGATGCCGCCGGGGAGGGCATACCGTACCTCCGATTCGACGGAGACATCGGGCTATTATGCGCGGGGGCCGGCCTGACGAACGTGATCTTCGACCTCGTCAACTACGGCGGCGGCAGCGTGAACAGCTACGTGGAGTTCGGCGGCCCCAACTACCGCAAGGGCGCCAAGGCGTTGGAGCTCATGATGCGGTCCCGGCCCAGGATCGTGCTGGTCGTCACCTTCGGAACCATCGCCCGGGCCGACGTGATAGCGGAGGACCTGGCAGGGGCCATAAAGGATCTGAACCCCGAATTTCCAATCGTCGCGGCGATCAGGGGCACGGGCGAGGAGAAGGTAGAGGAGCTGTTAGCCGGGACCGGCATCGAGCCGCTGCGGGACACCGAGGTGGCTGTGGAGCAGGCCATCGAGCTCGCGAGGGCGGAAGGCGCGAGGGCATGAGCGTCATCATAGACGCGGGGACCAGGGTGCTGGTGCAGGGGATCACGGGCCAGGAAGGACGTTTCTGGACCGGGCACATGATCGGGCTCGGCACGGACGTGGTGGCCGGGGTGACGCCGGGCAAGGAGGGCCAGGAGGTTGAGGGCGTACCCGTGTTCGACACCGTGAGGCGGGCCACGCGGGAGTTCGAGGCCGACGCCTCGCTGCTCTTCGTGCCGCCCCGTTTCGCCAGGGACGCCGTGTACGAGGCGCTCGACGCTGGCATACGGAAGGTCGTGGTGTTGTGCGAGGGCATCCCCGTCCACGACCTGCTGCGGATCAGGAAGGCCGCGCTCTCCGAGGGCGCGATGGTCATAGGGGGCAACACCTCGGGCGTCATCTCCACCGGCGAGGCAATGATGGGGTTCTTTCCCTACTGGATCGAACGCGTCTACCGCCCCGGAAAAATCGGCGTCATGACCAGGAGTGGGTCGCTCACCAACGAGGTCACCGCCCAGATAGTCGAGGCCGGTTTCGGCGCGTCGACCCTGGTCGGTATCGGCGGCGACTCCGTTCCGCTGACCCGCTTCGCCGAGGTATTGCCGCTGTTCGAGGCCGACCCGGGGACGGACGCCGTGGTCATCATCGGGGAGCTCGGTGGCACGATGGAGGAGGAGGTGGCCGGGGCCATAGAGGTGGGGAGCTTTACCAAGCCGCTGGTCGCGTCGCTCGGGGGGCGCACCGCTCCCGAGGGCACCAGGATGGGTCACGCCGGCGCCATAGTCACCGCCGGACAGGGAACGGTGGAGGGCAAGATCTCGGTTCTCGAACGGGCCGGCGCCCTCGTGGCCGACCGTCCGAGCAACGTCGGGAGGCTGCTCCGGGAAGTCGTCTAGCGGGTCGTACTCGAGAACGGGAGGGGACGGAGTTTTGGATTACGCGCTGGGGGTCTGTTCATGACCATCGAGGTCTTTTCGCTGCTTGTGCTGCTCGTCATGTTCGTGGTTGCCTCCGTGTTGCCGATCAACCTCGGCATCATGGGGTTCGTCGCGGCCTTCGGGGTGGGCGCGCTGCTTGGCGGCTTGACCGCAGACGACATATTCGCGGTCTTCCCCGGCGACCTGTTCATCCTGCTGGCAGGGGTCACCTTCCTTTTCGCCATCGCGCAGAACAACGGGACCGTGGACCTGCTTATGAACTGGGGTGTCAGGCTCGTCAGGGGCAACGTCGGGCTCGTGCCCTGGATCATGTTTACCCTCACCACCCTGGTTACCGGCGTCGGCGCGTTGAGCTCGGCCGGCGTGGCCATCGTGGCGCCGGTCGCGCTCCGGTCCGCCGCCCAGTACAGGATCAGCCCCCTGCTCATGGGCATTATGGTCGTAGCGGGGGCCACGGCGGGCTCCTACTCGCCGCTCAGCCCCTTCGGCATCATCACGAACGGCGTGCTGGCGTCGAGGGACCTTCCGCAGTACCCCGGGCTACTCTTCATCAACTCGCTGGCCTTCAACGCCGTGGTCGCGGCCCTGGTGTTCGTGGCTTTCGGCGGCCTGAGGCTGCTCAGGAGAAGGATCTCGCTAGAAGAAATTATGTCCGATAACGGCTCAGAAAAGTCCGACGAGGGTACCCTGACGCCGTACAGGGCCGCCACGCTCGCGGGCATAGTGATCCTTGCCATCTCGGCGTTCGCCTTCGGGTCGAGCGACAGGTTCGACATCGGCTTCGCGGCGTTCATCATAGGGCTGGTGCTCGCGCTCATGGCCCCGCGGGAGCAGGGCGCGGCCCTGGGCAGGATGCCGTGGCCGGCGATACTGCTGATCTGCGGCATCCTCACCTACGTTGGCGTGCTCGACCAGATCGGGACCATAGAGTACATGCAGAACCTGATCGCCGGCGTCGGAAACGCCGTCGTCGCGGCGCTTGCGGCCTCCTACGTGGGCGGCATAATCTCCGCCTTCGCCTCTACCGCGGCCGTGCTAGGTGCTTCCATACCGCTAGCGGAACCCATCCTGCGAGACTCGAGCCTCTCCGCCATCGGGGTGATCACGGCCATCGCCATCTCCTCGGCTATCGTGGACATAAGCCCGCTGTCGACCAACGGGGCGCTGTTGATGGCCAACGCCCAGGGCATCGACGAACGCAAGTTCTTCCGGCAACTGCTGGCGTGGGCGGTCGGGGTCGTGATCTTCGCCCCCCTCCTCGCCTGGCTGGTGTTCGTCGTGATCGGCATCCCCTAACCGGTGCGCCTGGGCCAGAGAGAGAAGGAGCTGCTGGGCGGAGCGCACGGCGAGACGGTCGCAGAGGCGCTCCGCGGCCAGATCGAGGTGGGCGACTTCTTCGGGGCCGAACGCTTCGTTCCCGTGGGCAACGTCCACATGATGGGCGATATCGAGGTCATGGGCGAGGGCGGGCTGGAGTTCCTGCGCCGCGTGGCCGAGTCGGGGGCGCGGTGCGCCGTGAACACGACGACCAACGCGAGGTGCTTCGACTTCGGATACGCCGGGCGCCTGGGCCAGGACCCGGAGAACGTGGCCAGGGAGCGGGTCCTGATCTCCTACCTCCGCGAGATCGGGGTGATGACCACGGACACGTGCATCAACTACCAGGCCGTCTACCAGCCCCATCTTGGGGAGCACGTGGCCTGGGGTGATACGGGGACCGTGATCTACGCCAACTCCGTCCTCGGCGCGCGCTCGAACTTCGAGGGCGGCCCGGCCGCCCTGGCCGCCTCCCTGACGGGCGTAACGCCCGCCTACGGCTTTCACCTCGACGAGAACCGCCGCGGCAACATCCTCGTGCAACTCGAGGCCACCCTCGAAAGCCTCTCCGACTGGGGCGCCGTGGGCCGGATAGTCGGCGAGGGACACCAGGACTACACCTCCGTCCCCGTCTTTACCGGCATCGACCGATCACCAACCGCGGACGAGCTCAAGCACCTCGGCGCCTCCCTGGCCAGCCACGGCTCGATGGGGATGTACCACATCGTCGGCGTCACACCCGAGGCGAGGACGGTGGATGACGCGTTCGGTTCGAACGAGCCACAAGCCACCGTAACCGTTACCGACGAAGACCTCGAAAACCTCTACGCCACCTATGAGACCGGCGACGGGGACGCCAACCTCGTCGTGTTCTCCGCCCCCCAACTCTCCCTCTACGAGCTCAAAACGCTCTCGGAGCTTCTCCAGGGAAAGCGGGTTAGTGAGGGGACATCTCTGATAGTCACGACCAACGGGGCCTACAAGGCGGCGGGCGAGGCCCTCGGCTACCTGCGGGACATCGAGGAGGCCGGTGGCCTGGTGCTCGAAGGCGTGTGTTTCTACATCCTCGACGGGGTGGCCAGGATGAGGGAGGAGAACGGCTGGGACAACCTCGTCACCAACTCCGCCAAGCT
>DASUPX010000482.1:0-6050 GCA_036280905.1 Rubrobacter sp.
GAGGAGGTAAGGAGCTCCTCTTCGGAGGACGACTTCGTTAGGGAGCTGGACGCGTTCGTGGAGGGCACGGTCGGTTGGGCGTCTAGTCGCTTCAGTTGGAGGAGGACAGACGATAGGGAGATACCCATGCGCTGGAGCGCCGTCTTTCCTCGAGAAGACGGCGAGTGGAAGCTGGTACAAGCGCACGCATCTGTGGGCGTGCCGAACGAAGAAGCCTTCGGAGAGTGACTATCAGAGACGCAGGTAGACAACTATCCCTGCCTATTCACCGGAGTGCGTGGAAGGGTATTCTCAGAAACTCATATCCAAAATTCTGCATAGTTCCGGTGCTGAGGGGCCAATATCACCGTATTGCCTCGCCGTTGTGAGACCGGGTCTCTCTACATGTTGTGGTGCTGGAGGGATATGCAGTTGGGTGGTCCAGGGTCGGGAGCGCTTCCGGAATACGAAAGCCATCGACCGAATACGGAACTGCCTCCCTCTCTCAGTTCAGGGAGTGATCTCCTTAAAGACGAATTGGCCAGCTCACCTATCGCCTCGCCTCAGCTCGAGGAAACGCGCTAGCGTCGATGGGGAGTGGTTCTGGTAGTGGTTGTTGGCGTAGCCGAAGACCGTCCTGCCCTCCTCCAGAAAGCGGCCCACCAGATTAGACCACCACCGGAGATCTTCGTCGCGCTCTTTCTTGAGACGGGTGTGTCCCTCGGGGAACTCGCGGCGGTTGCCGAGCCAGCGGATGTAGACGAAGTCCGCCGTCGCCTGATCCATCCTGGGCATCCTTGGATAGTCGATAAGCGTCAGGGCGACGCCGCGCTCGCGTAGCATCACCGGGAGGTCCGAGCCCAGCCAGCTTCGATGCCTTACCTCGACGGCATATCGAAAGTCCTCCGGAGGACCATTCAAGAAATCCTCGAGCACGCCCATACCCTCCACGGTGAAGGAGGGCGGCAGCTGAAGGAGAAGGGGTCCGAGCCTGTCGCCGAGACCGGCCATGGTGCGTACAAAGTTCTCGGTCTCGGCTTCGACATTGACCAGATTCTGTTCGTGGGTTATCTCTTGGGAGTTTTGTACACCATCCACAAACACTCTCACCATCGTGGCCGTAAAAGGATGAGTATAGCGCCAAGCTTATACAGTGAGGTGGCCCAAGGCGCTCCGCTATAGTCCTCGGGCGCCCGGCCTTCCTAATCTCCTAATGCACCTAACGAACTAGAAGAGGAGTTCTGCGAACTTTGCCCAAACGGCGTTCTATGAAGTTCGGTATGGCCTCGGAGTCCAAACCGGGAGCGCTCCTTAGGCTTCACCGCTCTTCGAGACCGTCCCGTGACGTCTCCTCGGGATTTTCGTCGACATGACGGCGCCTCTGACGGTAGCCGTAGGATGCCTTGCGCACCGTTTCCTCGTCTTCCAGGCTGGCCCCCAAGGCTCCCGCGACCGTTGCCAGGGAGGCCGCAAGCCAGGAGAGCGTCAGGTACTCCCCGAAGCCCACCGGGTGCTTGAGGATGGTCTGGAAGTAGTCGCCCGGCACGAACACCCACGCCGCCAGCAGGATCAGGGTGAACAGGATGGCGTAGGCACACAGCACCGCCGACGTGACCGTCAGCACGGTCACCCCGTTGTAGAGAGCTGCCCACTTTTGTTGATCCGGCTCCTCGGGGCGCTCCCACAGGTGGTGGGCCACGATGATCCAAGCGACCATCGCCACGATTGCCGTGACCATCAACAGCATTAGACGCGCCCAACCCACGGAGTCGGCCAGCACCCAGAGGGTGGTGATCACCAACGCGTAGGCGCCCGTGGCGAAGGCGGCGGCTATGGCGCCCTTGAAGGCGGGAAGCATTCCCCAGGGGCGGTTGGCCAGAACCATCCCCGACCAGAGTCCTATGCGCCCGAGCACCCCCGTTGCGGCGAAGCGAGCGTCGACCTCCATCGCCGCCATGTCCTCGTCTGGGGGATCGACCCGCCGGAAGGGCCCTGCGAAACCGGTGGAGCGTGGACTTCGCTTGAGAGTGGCATCCGCTTCGGGCTCGTGCACCTTCTCGTAGAGCTCTTGGATGAGCCTGAGGGTGGCTTCTCGGGACCTCGGACGCAGTCGCAGCGCGCCCATGGCGGGCAGCGAGAGGCCGGCCACGCCGCGCTCGGAGCTGACGTCCGCCGCGACGAGCCGCCCGCCCCTGTAGACCGGCAGGTCCGTCAGGCAGAGGGCCAGGTCCCAGCCCTCGCTCAGCATCTTCTCCCGGCACTCGTCCAGTATCTCCGGCGCTTCCCGGTCGGTGCCGGTGAGGGGATCGACCACTACCACCACGTCCCACGAGACCCCCCCGTCGACCCGGCTGCTCAAGAGACCGGGCAGTTCGGAAGCCAGCTCCTGGGCGATCTTCTCGGGGATGTCTGGGGCGGGTATCAGTCCCAGCGTCACAGCTCGGGCCACGAACACCTCCTCGCAGTGCCTGTCGTAAGGAGTACTTCCACAGTCCTACCACTCGCGTAGCGGGGTTAAACCGAGGGCTCGGTCGTGGTCCACGGTTGGCGTTATGCCCTATTCAGCAGAGTACGTGGAAGGAGCGTTCACCCTTCCTCACCCGGGGACTCCGCCGCGGTCGCCCCCGCGACGACCTCGAAGGTGAGACCGCCTGCTTCGCCATCAGTGCCGACAACCACCCTGTCGCCGGGATCCAAGGCTCCCGAGAGGACCATGCTGGCCAGCTCGTTGTCCACCCGCCGCTGTATCGTACGCCTCAAGGGCCTCGCCCCGAACTCGGGGTCGAAGCCCTCTTCGCCTATCAGCCCGACCGCCCCTTCAGTGAACTCGACCTCTATGCCTTGAGCCCTCAGGCGCCTAGTCGTCCGGTCGAGCAGGAGGCGAGCGATCTCGCCTATCTGCTCCTTGCCGAGGGAGCGGAAGACGATGACCTCGTCTATGCGGTTGACGAACTCGGGACGCAGGGTGTTTTTGAGGATCTGCATCATATCGTCCTTGAGCTCCTCGAAGGACTCATCACGCCTGGCGTGCGCCTGTATCCTCTGTGCGCCCATGTTGGAGGTCATGATGATCACCGTCTGCTTGAAGTCCACCGTCCGGCCCTGCGCGTCCGTCAGGCGTCCGTCATCCAGGATCTGCAGGAGGATGTTGAAGACGTCCGGGTGGGCCTTCTCAATCTCGTCCAGGAGCAAGACTGAGTAGGGCCTCCTCCTAACGCTCTCGGTGAGCTGGCCGGCCTCCTCGTAGCCCACGTAGCCGGGAGGGGCCCCAACCAGACGGCTCACAGTGTGCCGCTCCTGGAACTCGCTCATATCTATGCGCACCATCGCCGCCTCGTCTCCGAAGAGGGCCTCGGCCAGCGTGCGGGCGAGCTCGGTCTTGCCGACGCCCGTGGGACCCAAGAACAGGAAGGAGCCGATCGGGCGGTTGGGGTCCGAGAGTCCGGCCCTTGCCCTGCGGATAGCCTCGGCAACGGCCGTGACGGCCTCGTCCTGCCCCACCACCCTCTCGTGCAGCTGCTCCTCAAGACGCATGAGCCGCGCGCGCTCCTCCTGGGTGAGCTGGGAGACGGGGATGCCGGTGGCGCGGCTCACCACCTCCGCTATGTCCTCGGCCGTCACTTCGGCGACGGGGCGGCGGGCGCCGTCGCGCGACCCGTCCAGCTCGGACCTTAAGCCCTCGACCCGGCCCTTGAGCTCCTGGGCCCGTCCGAAGTCCTCGGCCGAGACCGCCTGGTCCTTCTCTCGGCCCAGGCGCGCCACCTCTTCCTCGAGCTCCTTCGTGTCGCGTGGTTTGGTCTTGGAGCGCAGCCTGACCCTCGCCGAAGCCTGGTCCATGAGATCTATGGCCTTATCGGGGAGGAAGCGGTCCGTGACGTAGCGGTCCGAGAGCTCGGCAGCGGCCACGATGGCCTCCTCCGTTATCTTCACCCTGTGGTGGGCCTCGTAGCGGTCCTTTAGGCCCCTGAGGATGTCTATAGTGTCGTCCACTGAGGGCTCGCCCACCAGGACCGGCTGGAAGCGGCGCTCTAGGGCGGCGTCCTTCTCTACGTTCTTGCGGTACTCGTCGACGGTGGTCGCCCCGACGACGTGCAGCTCGCCCCGCGCCAAAGCGGGCTTGAGCATGTTGGACGCATCCATCGAGCCTTCTGCCGCCCCGGCTCCTACCACCGTGTGCAGCTCGTCTATAAACAGGATCTGCCCCTCGGGGTTCTCGCTCGCCTCGTCTACGACCTGCTTGAGACGCTCCTCGAACTGGCCGCGGTACTGGGTGCCTGCCACCAGCCCGGAGAGGTCGAGGGCCAAGACCCTCCTGCCGACCAAGGTCTCCGGCACCTCGTCGTTTACGATCCTCTGGGCGAGGCCCTCCACGATGGCTGTCTTGCCGACGCCGGGGTCCCCGATGAGCACGGGGTTGTTCTTGGTCCGCCTGGAGAGGATCTCGATGGTGGTCTCTACTTCCTCGGCGCGCCCGATTACAGGATCGAGCTTGCCCTCACGGGCCATCTGGGTTAGGTCGCGGCTGTACTCGTCGAGGGTGGGTGTGGCGCTGGCCGGCTCGCGCGCGGCGCCCGTGGCGGTGTCTACCCCGCGCATCACGGCCCCCCTGAGCCTCGTGTGCGAGAGCCCGAAACGACCCAACAGTTCGCCCGCCTCCGATTCGTCATCTCTCGCCAGCGCAAGCAGGACATGCTCAGGACCTATGTAGGAGGAGCCCAGAGCCTGCGACTCCTCATAGGCGGCTAAGAGCGCCCGCTTGGCATCGGGGGCCAGGGAGGGGGTGACGTTGGTGCGCCCGCCTTTTTCGGCCTCCTCCTCGAGCTGGGCCCGGATCGCTTCGGGGTCTGCCTCCACTCCTTCCAGCACGCGCCGCACCACATTGTCTTCGAGCGCCGCATACAGGAGGTGCTCGCTACTAAGGTCTAGGTGGCCCCACTCGACGGCTTGTTCAGCCGCACGCTGCAATAGTTCCGTCGTGGAGTCGTTAAAGAACTGGGTTATGTCCACCTGTTCTGCCTGCCTCCGGGGGACTACCCCGCCCCCGCGGGGTTCCTCCTCGAAGAACCTGTCGAAGAAGTCATCGAAGAGACTTCCGCCCCCCAGGGGAGACCTGCCCCCAAAGGTCGAACGCCCGACGCCGGCCTCGGCGGCGTGGATCTCACAGAGGTGCTCAACCCTCTGGCCTTCCCCGGGAACAACCCGCCTCACTGTGACGACCGCCGGCCTGATCCCGCAGACGTCGCACATCCTCGTGGCCATCTCCTCTTGCCTCCTTCTCCCGCCTACTTCGCGCGGCCTGTGGGTCGCGCACGTTGTGGCTAGGTTTGGTTAGGGGCGAACAACTTGCTCAACGAGGTGGTATCGGAAAGTATTTCCATGTACGTTTTCTATCCTTGCTTTCTGCGAGGTTGGTAGCTTATGCGTCCCTTACTGTCTGGCGGGGTTTCTCGGGTGTTCCTTCGTTTCCCGCGTTCCTGTTCGGTTCAGTCCTCGCTTCTTCGAGCCGCCTGAACCACAGCTCTTTGACCAGGATCGCGGCCACGATGGCCGACGGGACGGCCAGGACGCTGCCAAGCACGCCGAAGGCCGCGCCCAAAACGGTCACGACCGTCACAACGGCCGCCGGGTGCAACGATGCGGTCTTCTGCATGATCAACGGCTCCACCAAATTGCCCTCGATCTGCTGGATGGCCACGTAGGCCACAAGGACCCACAGGACGGTTGTCGGACCCACGACGAAGGCCAGCAGGAGCGGCGGGATGGCCGATACGATCGACCCGACGAGCGGCACGAACGCCAGCAACCCGGTCAGGACGCCCAGGAAGAGCGCCCCGGGGACGCCTATGAGGTAAAGGGCGACCGTCGAGAGTATGCCGACGATGGCCATGTCCGCGATCCGGCCCTTGAGCCACAGGAGCAGGCCGGAGCGGACCTTCGAGAGGACCTCCCGGACCCTGTCCCTGCGATCGGGCGGGAAGAACCTGATGAACCACCCGACCGCCGGCTCGGGCTGTGCCGCCAGGTAGATTGGCATTATGGTCAAGATCAGCACCGCAGTGAATAGGGACGCT
>DASUPX010000483.1:0-6363 GCA_036280905.1 Rubrobacter sp.
TCTGGTATACGACGCTCTCTTTCCACCACTGCTGCTGCGTATTAGTGATCGGTATCCCCCTTACGTTAGTCTTTTGCGCGGTAAGGTTTTAACGCACCGCTCTCAGATGCGCATCAGGTCGGTGAGCACGATTGCGGCCCCTGGCCTGGAATCTCTGCCCGCCTCCGGACACTCTTCCCCGGGGAACCGCTGCTCCGGGATGAGATCAGCCTCTCGTCGGCAGCTGGTCGAGGACAGCGAGCACGAGAGCCGACACCAGCAAAGCCGAGCAGAGGAAGAATGACCAGTAGAACCCCACGGCGGAGATGACGAACCCGAAGGAGAAGGCTCCTACGCCGGTCCCCGCGTCGAAGGCCGCGTTCCAGAGCGTGCTGCCTAGCCCGTACTCGGTTTTGGAGACGCGCTCCATCATCAGGATCAGGCTGGCGTTCTGGAGCAGCCCGAACCCGGTCCCGAATAGCACGGCCCCGGCAAGCATTAGCGCGCCGCCGAAGGGGAGCCCGGCTACGCCGGCCGCGCAGATGACGAGGCCCGGGGCGAGCAGTAAGCGCGGGTCTCTGCGGTCACCGAAGCGTCCGCCCCACCAGCGGCTGATGGTAGAGGCAACGCCGAAGACGAGGAGCGCGCCGGCCGCGGAGAAAACACCAGAACCGGGCACCGCAAGGGGCAGGAAGGTGATGACGACGCCTCCGGTCATGGTGACGACCGCGAAGAGGATAAAGATACGCCGCAGGGGGGCCCGCCCCAGGCCGGTGAAGAAGCCGGCCTCGCCATGTTCGTCCCCTCCGGACGCCGCGGCGGAGCGGATTCCGGGGATCATGACGAGCCCCAGAAGCGGGGCCGCACCACCGAGCAGGAAGACCAGCTCGAAGCCGAACCTTTCCACCAGCCAGAGCCCGAGCGCGTTGCCGAAGATAGACGGCAACGTGATGGCCAGGCCGAGAAGGCCCAGGGCCTCCCCCCTGCGCCCGGGAGGGGCGAGACCGACGATCAGGGCGGCGAAGACAACGGTCACGATGCCGAACCCCACTCCCCGCACCAGGGTCACGGTCAGTATCGACGCTAGCGTGGCCGTGTACGCGTAGAACAGCGCGGGGACCCCGATAAACAGGAGGCCGGCGGCGAGGGACGGCCGGTAGCCGAAACGTCGCAGGATGCGCGGCATCTGGATCTGGGTCAGCACCGTCGACAACATGAAGACCGCCGTCGCGAGCCCGGCCCCAGAGCTACCACCACCGGCCTCGTCGGCGTACAGTGGCACGACCGAGATCAGCAACTGGAAACCGAAGAGCACGGCGAAGGCGATGAGGGTCAACAACACGACCGGCCTGGTCAACAAAGACCCCCGCTCCGTCGTCACGGTCTTTTTCTCCGGCCCGTTCACGGCCCTTACCCTACAACACGCGACGCCCCGGGCATCGAGGCAGTTTGCGGGCGGGTTCGAAGCGGGTTTTCCAGGCGACGCGTTTTTGGGCGGTTCGCGAACCGCCCCTACAGGTTGTGTAGGGTCAATGCCTGCCTCTGGGGGGGTGGACCACGTAGACCACGCGTCCCTGTACCTTTACGTCCTGGGCCGGTATTAGGAGGTCCTGGTGATCGCCGTTTTCGGGTTTGAGCCTCAGCATGTCTCCGACTTCGTTCTTTTCGCGGTAGAGGCGTTTGACGGTTACTTCTTCGCCGTTCCCGATCAGGGCCGCAACCACGGTTCCGTCCGGGGGGTCTTCGTCTTCCTCTACGATCAGGAGGTCCCCGTCTGCTATGTGGGCCCCGATCATGGACTGCCCAACGACGCGCAACAGGTAGCGTCGCCTCCCCAGACGAGAGCCGACGAGCTCGGCGGCGAGCGAGTAGGCCTCGTCTTCTACGGTAACGGCCTCGAGACCTCGCCCCGCGGCGATCCGACCCAGAAGCGGCATCTCCCCCGCGGCCTCCCAGCCCTTCTCCGTGAGCCTGATGCCCCGCGCCTTTCCATCCCCCCGCCCGACGTAGCCGGCCTCCTCCAGCCTCTTGAGATGCTTGTAGGCCGTCTGCGAGCTCCTGAAACCGACGGCCTCCCCCAACTCGCGTACGCTCGGCGGTCCCTTGCCTCCAGCCTCCAGGCGGGCCAGATGCCGCAGCATCTCCATCCTGGCCTTCCAGTTCTCGGGAACCATCCTGGCCTCCTCGCACGCCTTCCGGAGCTGTCAGCAATCAGCCTTCAGCTACCAGCTTTTTTGGCTGACTGCTGACAGCTAATAGCTGACCGCTATAAAGGACACTTTATATGATTTTGCCCTGGACTGCAAACAAGTGTTTGTGGTAGCGTGAAGGAGGACATAGAGAAAGCGAGAGCGCCCCCACCCCGGGCCTCGCGGATCGGCCGGCGGCCAACCAGCACCGGTCTGCGAGGGTTAAGGTAGGCGAGGACGCCCGCTCCCCGGATTATATCCGGTATTGCGGGTTTCCCATCCCCCGGCTAGGGCGCTCACAGGAGGGAGGAGTATGGAGACGAGCGTCTCGGAGATACACTGCTACCCGCTCAGGCCCGAGGGCTTCGAGGAGCCTCTGTTCCCGACCAGGGAATCGAGGCTGGCGGTTCTGGATCACCTGCTGAAATCTTCCTGGCTCTCGCGGGCCTCGGAGGCGGAGAGTCGGGGAGGTCACGCAGCGCATGCCTGGCGGGAGCCGGTAGAGGTAGAGAACAGCGACGGGCGCATGAAGGTCTCCTGGGCTTCTGGCCGAAGGCAGTGCCGCAGGGAGCGGCGCATCGTCGAGGTCCTGGGCCGCTGGCGGGAGGTCAGGGCGTGGTGGGACGAGGGGCTGGCGACGGACAGGGACATCTTCAGGGTGCTACTCTCCGGCGGCTCGGTGGTCGACCTGGCGCGGGAGAACGGCGAAGGATGGTTCCTCGTCGGGACGCTGGATTGACCGGGGATAACTTCGTCCATTTGCACGTCAGGAGTGGTTTCTCCTTCGGGTTCGGGGTCGCGAGGCCTGGGGAGCTGGTGGAGGCCGCCGCCGGGATGGGCATGCCGGCTCTGGCGCTCACGGACAGGGACGGGCTCTACGGCATCCCCCGCTTTCTAGAGGTGGCGGGCACGGCGGGCGTCCTTCCCATCGTCGGGGTCGAGGTCTCGACGGTGGAGGGGCATATCGTGTTGCTAGCCGAGTCCATGGAGGGCTACCGTTCGCTGTGCCGGCTCATCACGCAGTACAGGACCTCTTCGGAGGACCGGCGCAGGCCCGTCTGTCCCCTGTCCGCGGTGGGCGAGCATGCGGAGGGTGTGATCTGCCTGACCGGCGCCGTCCCTTTCGGGCTCCTGCCGCGCCTGGTCCTGGGCGGTCGCGGGCAAGACGCTATGAGGGTCCTGCGCTCTCTGTCCGGGGCGTTCGGCGGGGACCGGCTCTACGTCGAGCTGACCGACGACCAGACCTCGGCAGGGAGGCGGAACGTGGCGAAGATGGCTGCCTTCGCGCAGGACGCTGGCGTACCCCTCGTGGCCACCGGTGAGGTGGCATACCTCTCGCCCGCCGACCACAGGCTACACGAGGTACTGGTGGCCTCGACGAACCTTACGGCGCTACCCGGCCCGGAGTACAGGCCAACCGACCGGCTGCACCTGAGGTCCGCCGGGGAGATGCGTCGTCTGTTCGCGGGCTATCCCCAGGCCCTTGCGCACGCGGCCGGGATCGCCGAGAGGTGCGCTGGAGGGGTTGATCTCTCCAGCGCGGTCCACATGCCGCAGGCGATCCTGCCGCCGGGCAAGACGGCGGGGAAGGTGTTGCTGGAGCTCACGATCGCGGGGGCCAGGAGACGGTACAGGAAAGACAGTCAGGGACCGGACGTAGAGGAGATCAAAGCCCGGCTAAGGAGGGAGCTATCGTGCATCGACTCTCTGGGGTTTGCGCCTTACTTTCTACTCGCGCACGAGGCAAGGGAGATAGCGAAATCGAAAGGTATCCCCGTCTCTGGCAGGGGAAGCGCCGCGAACAGCCTGGTCTCTTATTGTCTTGGCCTGAGCGGGCTCGAGCCGTTCTCGAACCGTCTGCTCTTCGAGCGCTTCATGCACGAGGAGCGCAAGGACCCACCGGACATAGACCTGGATTTCTGCTCCGTAAGGCGGGACGAGGTGCGCTTCGAGATGATCCGGCGCTACGAGCGGTTCGGGGTGGCGGAGGCGGCCACGGTACAGACCATGTCGCTGCGCGGGGCCGTGCGGGTCGCGGCGCGGGCCCTCGGCCATTCTCCGGCGGAGATCAACGATCTCTGCAGGCACGTCCCAACCCGCTTTCGTGACCGGAACAGGATCTACGCGGGGCTCTCGGGTTGGGAAGAAGCGCTGGCCGAGCCAGCGATGCGCGGGCATCCGCTGCAGGACACGCGGAGGTACGCTCTCTTGCTGGAGCTCTCGACGGGGCTCGCCGGACGGACGAAGGAGGGGGGAACCCACAGCGGGGGGATGGTCTTCGGGACGGCGGAGCGCCACCTCTCGGAGCTCGTGCCCCTCGAGCCTTCCGGGACGGATGGTCTACTGCGCTGCCAGTACGACAAGGACGACCTGGAACGCGTGGGGTTGCCGAAGCTGGACTTGCTCGGCCTCCGGATGCACACGGCGCTGCACAGGGCCGGCGTGCTCGTATCCAGGCGCCTGGGCAGAAAGATCGACCCCTACGACCTGCCGCCCGAGGACAGGGATACCTATGCTCTTATCAGGACGGGACGAAACGCCGGGATGTTCCAGCTGGAGAGCCCGGGGCAGATGCATCTGAGCCGGAGGCTGGGGCCCTGGCGGTTCACGGACCTGGTGGCCCAGATCTCCCTCTTCAGGCCCGGTCCCGTGAGGGGGGACCTCGTCACCCCCTACGTGATGAGGAAGAACGGAAGGGAGCCGTACCAGGCGATCCTGCCCGAGCTCGAAGACGTTCTGCAGCCCACCTATGGGGTCCTGGTCTACCAGGAGCAGGTGCTCACCGTGGCCAACGCCGTCGCCGGCTTTACCCTGGTGGAAGGGGATCTCCTGCGGCGCGCCATGACCAAGGACAGGGGACCTGGCGCGATGAAGGAGCTGCGCCAGAAGTTCGTCCGGCGGGCGGTGGAGAACGGCGTCCCGGCAGCGGAGGCGGAGGAGGTCTTCTCGTGGATGGAGGGCTTCTCCGTCTACGGCTTCTCGGCGGCGCACGCCGGTTCGTTCGCGCACCTCTCCTACGCGAGCGCCTACATGAGACGCCACTACCCGGCCGAATTTTTCTGCGGGCTGCTCGACTCCCAACCCATGGGCTTCTACAGCCCGAGGGTGCTCCTCAACGAGGCCCGCAGGGTCGGGGTCGGGGTCCTGCCACCAGACATCCATCTCTCGGAGAGAGACTTCACCGTGGAGGAAGACGGCGCGGCGCTCCGGCCCGGCCTCCGCTACTGCAAGGGGCTCTCGGAGAGAGCCATCTCCTCCATCCTCTCCGAAAGGTGCAAGAAGCCGTTCTCCTCCGTCGCCGACCTCTACGGGAGAACCGCCGTCGAACGCGACTCGCTGGAGAACCTCATCAGGGGAGGGTTCTTCGACTCTCTAGCTGAAAGATTCGATCGTTCGCGGCTGCTCGGCGAGACCGCGACCCTGGCGAAGAAGCGCAGGCCCGCCGGGCAATCGGAGATACCGCTCCAGCACCCGGCGAGCTGGTGGACGATGCGGGAGAAGAGGAGCATCGAGCACCTGCCCCTGGCTGATACGGTCAAAGAGAAGATGGAGTGGGAGGTGCTCGGCCTCAACGTCCACCGTCACCCTCTCACGCCTTACCGCGATGCTTTTCGGAGGCTGGGGGTCGTTCCAAGCGTGGAGATCATGGACCTTCCGCACGGTACCCGTACCCGCGCGGCTGGCCTGATCGAATGCCTCCAGAACCCGCCCACGAAGAGCGGGCACCGCGTCTACTTTCTGCTGATCGAAGACCAGTGGGGGCTGCTACAGGCCACCATCTTCCGCTCCGTCTACGAGAGGTACGGCCACATCCTGCACGGCGAAGGTGCTTTCCTCCTCGAAGGCAAGGTGGAGCAGACCATAAAGAAAGGCTTCGCCTTCCTCGTCCACCGCGTGAGGAGCCTGCAAGACGTGCTCATCGACGCCAGGGTGCCCGTACCGAGGGTGGCTTCCGCTCCCGGTGCTTTTCTGCGGGCCGGGAGAAGAAGTCGGAAGGCCGGGTGAGAGAAGGCATCAGGCTACAGGTTTCAGGCTTCAGGTGAATTACTGATGCCTGTGTCTTTCTTACGCAGTTTCACTAGTTGTGAAGAACCGCCCGGTTCAATAGCCGGTGGCGATGCCTTCGGCGCGTGGGTCTGCGCCGCCGGTGAAGCTGGTGGGCTCGCCGGCTTTGCCCCGTCCGTACTCGATGGTC
>DASUPX010000484.1:0-4430 GCA_036280905.1 Rubrobacter sp.
CGATGAGGGGAAGTTCCGCCAGAGCGGGCACCGAGGAGAGCAGCTCCCCCACGCGTTCCCCGGCGTTGGTGGAGGCTATGAGTGGCAAGGTGGCCAGCGTCGCCCCAGCCAATAGCAACACGGCCAAACACGCTCCGACCAACACCTTTAGCGTACGGTTCACTACTTCGTCCTCCGTATCGGTTCCCGCGCTACCAGCGCACTCTTCGGGAGAGGGCCTGCCACAGGGTGCGGTGCGCCATGATACACGTTAGCGCTCCGGCCGACGAGCGCCGGTCCACGCATCGGAGCGGCTATCTACCGGAGCACGTGGAAGGCTTGTTCTCCGAATTTTGCCCAAACGGGGTTCTCAGACATTCATCCTTCATACCGCAACCCCTTATCCTGCAGACTGGTTGAGCCATTTTGGCTTCGATCATGATCAAAGTGCGTCAAGATGGCTTCCCGCTCCGGGGATATGGTAGAGGCGCAGCATAAGTGATCGGCCGGACGTGCGGCTGCACGCCCGACCCTGCACGGCAGGAGGGAGGCATCGACATGTCGGCTGAAGAGATGAAGGCTCTCGAGCGCCGTCTAATCGAGGAGGTGTGGAACGGGGGCAACCTCGACGTCGCCGAGGAGTGCTTCACCCCCGACTACGTCAACCACGACCCCTCGATCCCCGAGGAGATACGCGGCCTCGAAGGATTCAAGCACAACGTCACAGCGATTCGCTCGGCCTTCCCCGACTTCCGTATGCGGATAGTCGATCAGGTGGCAGAGGCAGAGAAGCTGGTTACGCGCTACGTGATCACCGGCACCCAAGAGGGGGAGCTGGCGGGCATTCCGCCGAGCGGCAGACGGATCGAGGTGGCCGGGATGGGCATCGACTACTTCCTGGGGAGCAAGATCTTCGAGTCGTGAGAGTACTACGACGTGCTGGGGCTGATGCAGCAGTTGGGCGCCATCCCATTTCCCGAAGAGCAGCCCGGCTAGGGTCGGTACACGAACGACTCACCAGGGGGTTCATCTTCCCGCCGCCTCCCGGTGCCTTTATTCACTGGAGTGCGTGGAAGGGCAGTTCTCAGAAGTCGGACTTCCATTCTACGGAGTTCAAAGGAGTCTATGAGGAAAGATATGAAGGTTCTCGCCTTTTGCTAGATTCATCGACGCTTGCTAACGTGGTGGCCTCGTGCGGCTCGGCGGGCTTGTCGAGGCTCTCTGTTATGGAGGGGGAGGAGATGAGAAACACCGTTCTGGTTCTCGCTTCGATGACACTGGCTGGCCTGATGGCATGCACGGCTGCCGTGCTCACGGCAGTACCGGGCAACGTGTGTGGAGCATGCCCGGCACTCATGGCGACCTCCTCACTTCTTCTGTGTGCCATGCTCTTGCTAGTAGCGCTTCATCGCTCCTAGTGGGGTACGAGGATCTCCGCTAACAGGAACAGAACGACGAGTAGCACGGGACCGACCACCAATATCGAACGCTCGCCCCGTCCGATGACCGCGATCAGCCCCATCACTATCCCCGCGATGGCGGGACTCAATGCCGCGAACAGCACCACCCCTATGAGCCAGGGGTGACCGGCCAGGTTCGGCGCTCCCGTGGCGGCAAGGACACCACTGGCGATGCCTAGCGCCACCATAACGAGCCCGTGGGCACCCAAGAACCCGAGCGAGTACCATCCGACGCGGGTGGTAGGCAGCGAGATAAATCTTCTCCACCGCGATGTGGGGGGAACGTGCCCAGCAGTCATCGCGTGCTCCCTTCAAAGGCCTTCTCTAGTGCAACGTGATTGTGCCGCTTCGGAGAGCCACCGGCATGTCACACATCGAGCGTTCTGCTGAGCAACCTTGGTCAAGTTCTCGGATCAGATGGCACTAGGGGACCTATTCGCCGGCGTGCGCATAAGGATGATTCTTCGAAGTTCAACGTAGCAAGCGGCCCGTCGAGCGAGGCGGAAAGTACCCTACAGCCGCACGGCGCATCGTCATCGCAATCTGCTGCGAACGGTCGAAGCGTGCCGACAAGTGAAGCTGAAGGCCGATACCTGCTGAGAAGACGCGAAGCGCCGTGCTGAGGAGCGGAGGCGTTAGTCGGAGCGTGCTCCCTAGCCGGGTAACCTGCGGCTTAGCGCGCCCTGGATGCGATGGGAGTTCTCGAGGTCGCGGACGGCGTCGAAGAGCTTGCCTTCCGGCACGGTAGCGTGCCAACGGTCGGTCCTGTAGCCGTAGCGGCGCTTGAGCTCACGCACCGAGTCGCCGGTGTAACGGAGGGCGTAGACGAGCTTGCCGACGTCGTCAGGCCTGCGCGGCAGGAGCCTGTGACGTCCCTCGGTCCACCACGAGATGCTCGGCAACGGCTCGTCGGAGCGCAGGATCAACTGCGTCTCCCACTCCATCCTGAGTGCCCCCATCTCGAACGTGCCTGGCAGCACGCTCAGGGGTCCCAGGGAGAACTCGTCCGCGTCGTGGAATCCGAACGTACGCCCGAGGCGCTCCCTTAGCTTCCCCTCTCTCGGCCGCTCGAAGCGGGACCGCAGGGCGAGCAACTGCTCGTCGGAGTACGCCCGCAGACCGCCCGACGTAGGACGCCCCGGGTCCAGACCACCCCGGCGCAGCACCGCTGCGAAACCGGCGTACGACCGCAGGCTCCAGAGCAGCCAGATAAGGTAGCCACCGACGGCAACAACGACGCCCGAGAGCATCGTCAGGTCGAATACGGCCCATGGAACCGTGGCGCCCTGCCCGGCGGGCCGGTCATCGAGGAGATGGTAGCCCAGGATAACGGCGGTGGTGATCACGATAAAGGACGTGAACCCAACCAGCACGAAAGCCCCGAACCGCCGGATAGGCCCGGAACACGCCGAGGCAAGCCCCTCCCAGGCCACACGCTCCTCTTCGATCTCGAACGAAGCTGTACGCACCTTTTCCACGGTCAGAATTATAACCACGGCGAACACCCCGGGCTGGGTTAGAGTTCACGCTGAAGAGCACGCTCCGGCTTCGCCTCCGCTTGTCAGCACACTACGGCCTGCGGCCTCGCTTGTCGGCAACGCTTCGGCTTCGCCTCGCTTTCGGCTAGTCGTCTCGGTCCGCATCGGTGGCTTCGACAACCAACCTCTTCCCGGCACCGCTTCTGTCGTGCGGAAGGTGCAGGCAGCAACGGGAGCGTGCTGACAAGGCGCCGCAGGCGCCGTGCTGACAAGTGGAGGCGGAAGGCCGGAGCGTGCTAAATTCATAGGCATGAAGGTTTACAGGGCCGGAAGGGTGAATGATGGGGGCGGGCGACGGGGTGGCCTGCTAAGGCCGGCCCTGCTGGTGCTCCTTGTTCTCTTCGTGCTCTTGCTCATCTATCTGCTCGTGCCCATCGGAGGGCAGCGGGTGGTCTTGCTCGGCAGCGACGCGAGGGGGGATGAGGTTTCGCGCTCGGACACCATCGTGGTGACCAGGGCGGGACGGGGCATGCTAGCCGTTCCGCGCGACACGCTCGTGGACATCCCCGGCGTTGGGAAGGACAAGATCAACGCCGCCTACGCCAGCGGCGGGCCGGAGCTGACGCTGGAGACGCTCCAGAACCTGACCGGGCTGCGGCTGAAACACTACGTCGTCGTGAACTTCGGCGGGGTGGAGGAGATAGTCGATGCCATGGGTGGGATCACCCTGCAGGTGGACAACCCGATAAACGTCGGCATCGACGGGCGTCGCGTCTCCATACCGGCTGGCACCCAGGACCTCAACGGTCTGCAGGCGCTCGCCTACGTCCGCTACAGGGGCGGTCCCACGGCGGACATCGGCAGGATAGGCCGCCAGCAGAAGTTCTTGAGGGAGCTGGCCCGGCAGTCGACCTCGCCGGCCAACCTGCCCCGCCTACCCGCCGTCGCAGCCGCAACCTGGCGCAACATCGACACGAACATGAACATCCTCCAGGCCGCCCGCTTCGCCATCCGCACCCGCCTCTCAGGCATTCAGGGCGCGGAACTCTACCCCGGCACGCCGCAATACATAGACGGCGTCTCCTACTGGGTGCCGGACAAGGAGGCGGGAGATAGGGTCGTGTCGGAAACCGTCGAGTAATAGGTTTCAGGTTACAGGCATCAGGTTTCAGGTAGGTCTGTCCACGCTACGCGGGTGAAGACCACGCCGTTCGTGTTAATGGGTGGAGTTGGTTTCGCCGTCTAGCGTGTAGCCCGTTAGATAAGCGTGCTCGTGTAAAGCCCGTGTCTCTTCGTAATAGGCGCTATCGCGACCGCCCAAATGACCCGTCTTCCAAGGTCTGAAGCCTGAAACCTGCAGCCTGAAGCCTTCTCTAGGCCGCCTGTTCTCTGGCTAGCTTGCTCTGCTGGTCTATCAGCCTGTCTAGCCATGCGGCGCGGGGGTCGCCTTCCGTGGTGCGTCCGGCGTTGACGTACCAGTTGAGAGCCTCGCGATGGTTTCCGAGGCGGCGGT